>DAVZGU010000064.1:0-7919 GCA_052274215.1 Clostridium sp.
GAGCAATATACAGAGCAACTATTGAATATTTTGAAGAAAGTTTAATTGACTATGGGGATGAAATAGTAGATGTGGTAATGTAATAAAAGCTATTGAATGCAGGTGGCATTCAATAGCTTTTATTATTTGAGTTAGTTCAAAGGGGTACTTTACAAAAAACTTTTTACTTATAACAAATATTAGTGAATCCATCAATACAAGTTACGAGTTCTCCTATTTCCGGTTTGCTCAGCTGTGCATCTGCACCAACAGATTCTCCCTTATGTTTCAAATCGCCTGTAATTAATGATGAGAATAGTATAACTGGCAATGCTTTAAGAATATTATGTTCCTTGATTTTTCTTGTCAAAGTATGACCATCCATTTGGGGCATTTCAATGTCGGTTATAAGTACATTGACATCTTCCATAAATTTTTCGTTTTTTTCGTGAGCTAAATTTAATAAATAATTTAAAACTTGCTTTCCATCATCAAATATTTTTAAGTTATTGAAGCCAGCTTTAATAAGGGTATCCTTTAATAATTTTCTAATTAATGGAGAATCATCAGCTAAAACAAGTTTAACCTTAGATCTATCTTTACAAGCTATGTCAAGAATTTTGTCCTCAGTAATCCCTGTAGAAGGGCTGATATCAGTAACTATTTTTTCAAAATCCAGCAATAATATTATTTTATTGTCTAAAATAATATTTCCTATAACTAGTGAATTGATAGATATGTCATCAGGCTTAGTTATTTCTTCCCATTTAATACGATGAACACCTACAATATTATCAATGCTAAAGGCTACTTCAATTTTGTTAAATTCACATAGAATAATTTTTGCCTCGATTTCATTTTTATGCTGCTTTTCCAAAACATATTTTAAATCTATTAAGGTTATAATTTTATCTCTATATAATGTAAGTCCTGCTATGGCAGGATGTGATTCAGGGAGTTTCGTTAAGTTAGTTGCATGTATTACCTCTTTAACTTTTATAATATTAATTGCATAGTGTTTATTGTTTATGATGAATTCTAGTATTTCAAGTTCACCAGTTCCAGATTCTAATAGTATATTATTATTCATATTTTTCCTCGCTTTCAAATAGATATAAACATAGCATTGTATAAAAAATATTTATAGTTATATTTCGAACAAAATGTCCATAACTTTACTTTTAAATGTTAAAATAAAGCTTTAACAACATTTCATAAGGAAAGCAAATTTAAAAACAATAAAACAAAATATAAAAGTGAAATTTTTCAGCAAAATATGGTAAACTATATAGTATGCAGTAAAATGTTAACAGCATTATTTAGAGGGTGAAGTGAAATTGATATTAAATGGCGGATGGATAGAAACTACAGAAGGTAAGCACACATTTATATTGTGGGGCGAGAGTGGAGAGACTAAATGCACAAGACTAGGTAGAAAACCTAAAAATGCACTTCCACTATATGAAAAAATGGCTTCAGTTGTAGAATTGCGTAGCAAAACAAATAATTCAGCAATAGATATAAAACATGGAAAATATAAATATGATGCAATAAAAAAGGAACTCCTAAAAAGAGAAATTAGGGGTATTACTTTTAATAATTTAGATGCATTTAATATGATTTTGAATATAGAAAGAGACTGCGCGAAGCAGATAGAGTTATCAGGGGAAATAAAGTTTTGGATTACAGTGGCAAAATTTACTGCAGAGCTAATTATAAAGCATAAGTATTTACCTTCTTTAACCATCGATAGAGCAAATAAAAAAGTGAACTCTCAGTGGAGATGGCACACAAGCGACCCTGAGTATATTGATAAAAAGAAGGTTTTATGTAGCAATATGCCTACAGAGTGTAAGGCATATTTTCATTTAGATGATCAGCAATTCATATACACAAATAGTACTAAACTGGTAAGTAATTTTATGGATTCTATGATTGACAGTATGGTAAGAAGCAGTTGTAACGAAATAAACAAAGATAATGCTTACTTAGAGTATGATTTTAATAACTTAAGTAGTAATTGGATGCATTCTCTTTTTTCAGAATTACCTGAGATACCAATAGATACAAGTGATCAGATTAAAATGCTAAATGAGTATAAGAAATGGATAGAACCTATAAAAATTAAAAATAATAATTTTAAATTTCGTACATGTTTCAAAGTTATTCCACCTACAAGAGAAGAGGATTGGACAATTGAATATTTGCTTCAAGCAAAGGATGATCTTAGCCTTGTGCTACCAGCAAAAATGATTTTTGAAGAATCTGTGGATACAATAACTTATTTAAATAAAAAATTTAATAATCCCCAAGAAAGGCTTCTAGAGGATTTAGCAGTTGCATCAAAAGTATTTATTCCTATTGAGAGGAGTCTTTATGATGCAGTACCCATAGAGTGTAAGCTATCTATGGAGGAAGCCTATTCATTTTTAAGAGAATCAGCTTATTTTTTGAAAGAAAAAGGATTTGGTATTATTGCACCAGCTTGGTGGAAAAAACCTTCAAGGATCTCTGTTAAACTAAAGGATAAAAAGCACATTACAAATACTAATTTAGCAGTGAAAAGTACATTCAATATGGATACTATTCTTGAATATGATTGGAAATTGGCATTAAATGGGGATGAGATAAGTGAGAAGGAATTTGAAAAAATTTCAAATTTGAAAATACCATTTATTCAATTAAGGGGTCAGTGGGTACAGGTTGATATACAGCAAATTAAAACACTTTCTAAGATGAAAATGAATAAAGGGTTAAATGGGAAGATTCCTGTCGGAGAATTATTGAGGCTCAACTTAAGTGATGAGGAGATAATTCCAGGAGTTACTGTTGATAATATAGATAATCAAGAAGCTGTGGGGCATTTTTTTGAAAAATTATTTAATTTGAATAATATAGAAGAAGTTGATATTCCATTAGGATTTAGAGGTACTCTTCGTGAATACCAAAAAAGAGGGTTTTACTGGTTAACCTTTTTGCGGAATCATGGTATAGGGGCATGCCTTGCTGATGATATGGGGCTTGGAAAAACTGTACAAAGCATATGTCTTATGCTTTATGAGAGAGAAAAGGGGTTAACGGATAAACCTACTTTAATAATATGTCCTACGTCTGTTGTGGGAAATTGGGAAAAAGAAATTGAAAAGTTTGCACCTAATCTTAAATCATCAATTCACCACGGAAATAGTAGGTGGAGTTATGAAAATTTTAGCGAGGAAATACATAAAAATGAGGTTGTTATTACAACCTATGCGCTAATAGTAAGAGATAAGGAGCTATTCCAAAAGGAAGAATGGGCAGGAATTATATTAGATGAAGCTCAAAATATTAAGAATAGCGCGTCCAAACAAACTCAATATATAAAAAAACTTAAAGCAGAATATAAGATTGCATTAACAGGAACGCCAGTTGAAAATAGACTTTCAGATTTGTGGTCTATTATGGATTTTTTAAATAAAGGATATCTATATAATTGGTCAACATTTAGGAGTGAATTTGCAGTTCCTATAGAGAGGGATGGAGATCCTAAAAAAAGTAATAAACTAAAGAAAATAATTGCCCCGTTTGTACTACGAAGACTGAAAACTGATACAAACATTATCAAAGACTTGCCAGAAAAAATAGAGACTAAGGAATATGCATCCTTAACAAAGGAACAGGCTACTTTATATCAAGCTGTGGTAAATGATTGCATAAATAAAATTGATGAATCAGAAGGTATTCAGCGTAGGGGACTTATTATTTCTTCATTAACAAAGTTCAAGCAAATTTGCAATCACCCTGTGCAATTTTTAAAGGACGATGGCGACATTGAAGGACGCTCTGGAAAACTTGAAAGGCTTCTAGAAATGCTGGAAGTTGTTATAGAAGAAGGGGATAGGTCGCTTGTATTTACGCAGTTTGCAGAAATGGGACATATTTTAAAATCAGAGATTGAGAAAAAACTAGGAGTAAGAACACTATTTTTACATGGTGGAACCAGCAGAAAGAAAAGAGAAGAACTAATTAATATTTTTCAAGATGAGAGTAATGAGCCTATGGTATTTATATTATCTTTAAAGGCTGGTGGACTTGGGCTAAATCTAACGAAGGCTAATCATGTATTTCATTTTGATAGATGGTGGAATCCTGCTGTAGAAAATCAAGCAACGGATAGGGCGTTTAGAATAGGGCAACTTAAGAATGTTCATGTTCATAAATTCATATGTATGGGAACCTTAGAGGAAAAAATTGATGTTATGCTAGAAAAGAAACAGGCACTTGCTGAAAGTGTAGTTTCAACAAATGAAAACTGGATATCAGAGATGAGCAATGAAGAGCTTCACGAACTCTTTACATTAGAGAAGGATAACAAAGATTACAATTGACAGATAACATCAAAGATGATAACACCGAGGGTGATAATTAATAATTGTTACCTAAACATAGATATTGGCAAGGAGATGGAAACCTGTGGCTGGAAGAATAAGAAATGAATTTGGTAGCAATTGGTGGTCTAAAAAATGGAATAACGCAATTTCGAGCTTTACTATAAGTTCTAGAGTTGACAGTGGACGAGAATACGCAAGAGGCGGAAATGTACTGAGAATAGAAGTTTCAAAGGGAGAAATTGAGGCAGAAGTTCAGGGCAGCAGCTTAACACCTTATAAAGTGAATATGGAACTTGATAGTTTTTCCGAGCAGCAGTGGAAAAAAATCATGAAGATTATGTCACAAAAAGCTATATTTTGCGCTAAACTTTTAAATGGAGAAATGCCTGAAAACATAGAGGAAGCTTTTAAAGAAGCCGGAGTTTCTCTTTTTCCTAAAAAACAAATACATTTAGTAACTCAGTGTTCATGCTCAGACGTTGCAAATCCATGTAAACATATCGCTGCAGTTCATTATATGCTTGGGGTTGAATTTGATAAGGACCCATTTGTAATTTTAAAACTGAGAGGCATGGATAAAGATGAATTTTTACAAGCTTTGAGAACTTTAAGAAGTGGTAATGAAGGTGAAAAGGTTAAACGAAAAGCAAAAATACACCGTAGGTCAAGAAAAACTATTGAAGATTTAAAAAGAGAATTTGAAAATTTCAATAAAATAGATGATGATGTATTAAACATGACATTTTCTTATGTAACACCCGAAGTTAAGCATGGAGTTATAAAAACATTGGGCATCCCAGACTTTTGCACAAGCACAGATGAGTTTAGATGCAAAATGGCGACTGCATATACTAGCACAGAAGAGGAGACTAGAAAGTATATACAAGGAAATTGAAAAATGATTGATAATCGGTATCTTCTAGATCTAGCTACAAGGAGACAAATTATATGAAAAAACTTTTAAATTTAACTAAGGGAAACAGATTGCTGTATATTATAGCAATGCTTTCTATAGCAGTAGCTACATTCATAGCAATGCTGGAGCCTATGGTTATAAAAGTAACAATAGATTCGATAATAGGAAATAAACAAATGGACGTTCCTTTAGCTATGCAAAAAATGGTTATGCTACTAGGTGGCACAGAGGTGCTTTCGAGAAATTTGTGGGTATGCGCTCTGGGTCTTGTGATGTTAACCTGTATAAGAGGGGTTTTCTTATTTTTAAGTGGAAATTTTTCTGCACGCGCTGCGGAAAATATTACAAGTAGTATGAGAGTGAAGCTTTATGACCATATTCAAAAATTACCATACGAATATCATGTGAAAGCAGAATCAGGAGACCTTATTCAAAGATGTACCTCTGATGTGGAAACCGTTAGGAAATTCTTTGCAACGCAAATGGTGGAAATAGGAAGGGCATTTTTTATAGTAGCATTTGCAATAATAATGATGTTGTCACTTAATAAAAAAATGACGATTATTGCCATGGTTATAGTACCGGTTATTTTTATTTTTTCATATGTGTTTTTTTATAAAATAAAAAACACCTTTGAAAAATCAGATGCGCAAGAGGGAATACTAACTTCAGTTCTTCAAGAAAATTTAAGTGGAGTTAGAGTTGTAAAAGCATTTGGAAGGCAGAACTTTGAAATTGAAAAATATGAAAAAGAGAATAAGAAATATAGAGATTTGAATTTCAAATTAGTAAAATTAGAATCAATTTATTGGTCTACATCAGATGTACTTTGTATGACTCAAATTGGTCTTATTTTAGTTTCGGGTATATATTTTGCAGTTAATGGAGAAATAAGTTTGGGAACCTTGGTGGTGTTTAATACTTATGAAGGAATGTTATTATGGCCAGTAAGGCAGCTAGGTAGAATTCTAACGGATATGGGGAAAATGTCCGTTTCACTTAAGAGGATAACAAAAATTCTTGATGTTCCGGTGGAGCAGGAGTATGGAAAAGCGCTTAAACCAGAAATTAATGGCGATATAAGCTTTGAAAATGTAAAATTTGAATACGAGAGTGGTAATGAGATTCTTCGTGGTATAACTTTCAAGATAAAGAAAGGTGAAACAGTTGCTATTGTTGGACCAACGGGTTCAGGTAAGTCATCACTAGTACATTTACTATTAAGACTTTATGACTATAACAGTGGGTCTATAAAGGTTGATGGAGTAGAGCTTAAGGATATTGAAAGAAAGCATATGAGAAGTAATGTAGGGATAGTGCTTCAGGAGCCCTTTCTCTATGCAAGAACTATAAAGGAAAATATTAAAATGGCAAAGATACACTCAGAGGATTTAGAAATCTATAGTGCAGCTACTGCAGCTGCTGTGCACAATGTTATAACTTCATTTGAAAAGGGGTATGACACTATTGTTGGAGAAAAGGGTGTTACCTTGTCAGGGGGACAAAGACAAAGAGTGGCTATAGCAAGAACACTTATAAATGACATGCCTATATTGATATTTGATGATTCCTTAAGTGCGGTAGATAGTGAAACGGATAGAGTTATAAGGGGAAAACTTAAAAATAGAAGTGAAAATAACACTACATTCATAATTTCTCACAGAATTTCAACAGTTATGGCTGCAGATAAAATTATAGTAATAAATCATGGAAAAATTGAAAATATAGGAACCCATGAAACGCTGATTAAAAAAGATGGTATATATAAAAGAATATGGGAAATACAGACATCATTGGATGAAGATGAGGTTCGTAATGAGTAATAGGCAGGTGAGACTATGGCTAGAATAGATGAAAGTAAATCAACTCAAAAAATAGATATAGGTATATGGAGAAAGCTCTTTAAATATCTTACAGAATTCAAAAATGGACTTATATTTTTGGCTTTCCTAATGGTAGGTGTAGCAGGTATAGATGTAGTAATGCCACTACTTACAAAGTATGCCATCGATAATTTTATCGCAAAACAAACTACAGATGGGCTTACAACATTTGCATTAGTTTACTTTTGTATAATTGTTTTCCAAGCATTAAATGTAAGATTATTTATAATACATGCAGGTAAAATCGAAACACATCTGGCATATCATATAAGGAAGCTTGGGTTTAAAAGGCTTCAGGAATTATCTTTTTCATATTATGATAATTCCTCTGTGGGATGGCTTATGGCAAGAATGACATCGGATGTAACAAAGCTTAGTGAAATAATATCTTGGGGATTAATTGACATGGTATGGGCACTAGTTATGATGATTGGATTTATAGGAGTAATGCTTTATAATGATGTACGATTAACTATTATATGTATGAGTGTGGTACCACTCTTGTTTTTAATAGGAATATTTTTTCAAAAAAAGATTTTAAAATCATATAGAACGGTTAGAAAATTAAATTCACGATTAACTTCGGATTTTAGTGAAGAGGTATCTGGGGCTAAAACTACTAAAACTCTTGTTCGCGAAGAAGAAAACTTAAAAGAATTTAAACTAGATGCATGTAAAATGCGGGATTCATCAGTTAAGGCAGCAGTTTTTTCTGCTCTTTTTCTTCCAATTGTTATATCTATGGGGAGTCTAGGAGTAGGTTTTGTTTTA
>DAVZGU010000065.1:0-7764 GCA_052274215.1 Clostridium sp.
ATGAATATATCCTGAGCAATCCTCTTGTCATCAGCTACTACAAACCCAAAATTATTACTGTCCTCATAAGTCCCTATTATTGTTTTATTAGACCGTTCTATTACTCTTACAATTTCACCTTCACATTTTTTCCCGCTATTTTCTTCTTTTAAAATTTTTGCAAGAACTTTATCACCATTCATTGCTCCATTTAAATTATCTGCTGGAATAAATACATCTGGTCTTTCTACTTCTGCTATTACGAATCCAAAACCTCTTTGATGACCTTGGAATTTACCAATTACAAGACCCATCTTCTCTGGAATACCATAATATTCGGCATGTGTTCTAACCACATCCCCATTTGTTTCCATTTCAGCTAATAAATTAGAAAACTCTTTCATATCCTTTTTCTTAATATCGAATACTCTAGAAAGTTCTGCTATATTCATAGGCTTATATGCTTGCTCTGTCATAAAATTTATTAAATTTTCTTTTATCTCCATAAGATTTCCTCCTACCTAATTTTTATATTGATATATTTTTCAAATTTTTAAAAAATATTTAGTATTGCTTTAGTTTTCCACTAAATGTTGTGTTAAATTATTCATGTGTTTCTATATTTACTCACTTTTATTATAATCCAAAAAATACATCTAGTATATACTATGTACTTATATACTTCCCTATTATCAAATAAAAAATGCCCACATTAAATAACGCTATTTAATGTGAGCATTTTATCGAAATATGTTATATCAAGAATTCTTCACAAAAATCGACTTTTTTATACAAAATAAAACAGCCCTTGGGGTTGGGCTGCTTTAAACAAATAAAAAGGGGGCTATTTATCTCTCTATTTATCTTTACTACTTAATTATATTAAATTTAACTAATGTTTGCAAGCGTTTTTTACAAAATTCATTGTAAATATATTTTAAAATGAAGCTATTTCACTTATTTTTCCCATAAAAAATGATATTATTAACTAAATTAAACTTGTTTTAATAATTCCAACTCTTCTTCCGACAATTCTCGATATTGTCCTTCAGATAAATTTTCATCTAATTTTAATGGTCCAAAACTAATTCTTCTTAAAAATGCAACATTTTTATCAACACTTTCGAACATTCTTTTTACCTGATGAAATTTACCTTCTTGAATAGTAATGATTACCTCAGATCCATTTTCATTTGCATTTAATACTTCTAATATGGCCGGCATGCATTTATATCCATCATCCAATACAACGCCTTTCTTAAAGGTATCTATATCCTTTTGATCTACAAATTTATTAATCTCGGCATAATACGCCTTATCTACATGATTTTTAGGCGCTATCAATTTATGATTTAATTCACCATCATTAGTGATTAGCAATAACCCTACTGTGTCTTTATCCAATCTTCCTATAGGAAATGGATTAAAAGCATGGTATTCTTGATCTATTAAATCAATAACAGTTTCATCATACTTATCTACTGTAGCAGAAACTACCCCAGCTGGCTTATTCATGACTATATATACGTATTTTCTATATGTTATTTCTTCACCAGATACCTTTATTACAGCCTTATCTGGATCAATCTTCATTGTATTATCAGAAATTATTACTCCATCGACCTCTATTTTCCCTTTTTTTAACAATGCCTTCACTTCTTTTCTTGTTCCATGACCTAAATTCGATAATATTTTGTCTATTCTTTCCATATCTATTCATCTCCTTAACTATTTCTAAAACTTCAGGTAAATTATCACCTGCGGTGCTATTCATCTTCTTCGAAGCTGCAATCTTAACGACTTTACTCATAAAAAAAACAGCCTATAAAAGCTGTTTTAAAGTTATTCTTTTACTTCAATCTCCATTATATCATAGTCTTCATATGAAATACTCTTATAAGAGCTTTTTGATAATACTAGTATTCTGTAAATTCCTTTAGTAAAAGGCATAAAGATGTAATCACTTTTCCTGCTAAATTTTTGTACCAAACTCCAGTCTCCCTTTTCCATGAGATAGATTTCATATTCAACATCCTTACCTCCCTTACTTTGTGCTACAAACGTTATTGGTTCATTAGCCATAAAATTTGCCTTGTCACATAGGATCTTTGTATCTCTTACAGGTAGTGTCTCATGTATTTCTATTCTTATTTCCTTCTTACTATCATATGCATTTGTGCTCAATTTATTTTTTGCTAGAAGTTCTATTAAATAGTTTCCACTACATTTAGGTTTAATTTCATAATTTTTATGTTCCACAAAATTTGTTTGTTCCACTAAATGACCATCTATTTTCAAAACATAATTCACAAGAGTATTTTTTGTATTTTCAGATATAACTTGGAGAGAAATAGTATCTCCAACCATAAAGTATTCTCTTGTTGGCATTAAAACATAGTCTATTTTAGCTGGAATGCATTCTAAAGCTTGAATACATCGAACTTCGTGACAATCAAATTTTCTTTTGGAATATTTATCTTTTACTCTTACCTCCAGCTTGAATTCGCCACTCTCCTCTGGCATAAACTCTACAAAATCACGTGTTCCAAATTGTATTTTTTCTATCTCTTTATCATTTTTAGTAACTATAAAACTATATCTTAAAGAATTTCCTCCAGTTGCTTTAACTTTTACATGAACAGTTTCACCTATTAGCACTGTCTCTTTATTGTCCAAAATTATATCCTCAATAATCACATTTTCATTACCTATATCGTCAATTATAAAGTCTAAAGAAACTTTCTTCTCATATTCCCCTTTAAAGGATGCATCCTTCACCCATAAGTAAGCCTTATATTCTCCCGCTTCTTTTGGCATCCAAAAAAAGTTATTTTCCCTAATGTAACCAGAATCCTCTATGCAGCTTCCATCAATTTTGAATTTATATAATAACTCTTTTCCACCTCTAACAATACACTTAAAAATAATAGGAGTGCCACATACTTGCGGCGAACTTAAATCACTAGTGAAACTATGTATATTTATTTCTTCATAAGGTTTAACGCTATAATGAATCAATGCTCTATCATCAAATTCATGAAGTGAATACATGTCCTTTGCCATACATAGTAGCTTATAATCCCCCCTATTTTTTTCAACATAACTAACTAATTTCTTAGTTGAATAATCTTGTATGCAAATGGTGTCTCCCTTAGGATTAATTTTTACAAATTTGTATAAAACCATTCTGTTATCCCCATAGTTTGCCTCCACCTCAAAAACTAGTTCCGCGCCTTCTACCATACCACCCGTCAAACATTTAAAACCTACAATCTCTACTGATTGTATGGCTTGTACATTGAATCGTATTTTCATAGAATCATCAAATGTATTTTTTGAATCTAAATTCCTGCACTCTACCAAAAACTCTTGCTCTCCACAATATTTTGAAGTCCAAGTCAGTATATTTTCTGGTGAATAGTCTTTTATAAGTAGCCAATTTCCCCTTTCATGTACCCAATATCTATACATAATAGGAATCTTTGTGGCATCTACTGTTAAGGTGATTTTTTCACCTGCCATTATTTCTATTTTATCTATGTAAATATCATTTATTAACTTTCCGTAAGCCTCGCCCACCATATAATCTGTTTTTGACATAAAATCAAAGGGCTTCTTACTTTCTTTTCTTTTAGCTTGTACCATTATGGAATACTTACCATCTGCCTGTGGGTTCCATATAGCATTACTGGCTCCACTTAATTTCTTCAAAGTAGTCCATTTTCCATCAATCCCTACAAGAAATTTATAGTTCAAATTATCCTCTAATTTATTTTCAACACTTATTCCGATTTCTTTATATTTTTCTTCAGGGTTTTCTAATCTAAACGATATATTCATTTCATTCATTTAAATTCACCTACCTTTATAAATAGGCTATACAATACAAAAGTATTATTAAAAAATTAGCCTCTATAATAATATATTATACTATAATTCCATTATTTGTAACAGTATATGTTCCATATTTTTTCTTTTATATATAGACATAAACTTTCAATGTTTTATTATAAAATAATAAATTTTTAAATTTCATAGCTTTTTATGGTATTAAATTTGTTATTATAATTTGAATGTTGCATCCAAAAATTCATCTCATGACTGAATTTTCGAGTATTCTTTTCAAGAATATAAAAATAGCTAGTAATTTTCATTACTAGCCATTTCGTATATTCTAAATGCATGATTGCGTTTTTAGAATCAATTTAATTAAATTGTTATAGAGCTTTTCATCATCTTCATTTGTTCGTTTTTTAGGACCAAAGGTTTTACCTCCGCTCCGTCTTAGTTTGCCGGACAAATGCCTCTCAAATAATAATTTATCAATATTATCATCATCATATATATGTCCTTTAGGGCCTATTGCATATGCACCTTTAGCTAAAACCATAGCAGCAACCCCAAAATCTTGAGTAATTACTATATCATTAGGTTTCGCCTCATTAGCTACTTTCATATCAACACTTTGAAATCCACTATCAACATACCTTATTGAGGCATAATTGCTACTCAAAACATGATTAATATCACAATACATAATAAGCTCTATAGAGTTTTCCTTTGCTGCCTTTTCTATTAGCTGTTTACCAGGGCACCCATCTGCATCTACAATAATTCTCATATGATTTCTCTCATTTCTTTAAAGCCTTTTTTCGAGTTCTGCTTTGGTTTCTTCATATCCTGATTTTCCAAGAAGAGCAAACATATTTTTCTTATATGCTTCAACTCCTGGTTGATCAAAAGGATCCACCCCTAATAAATATCCGCTTATTGCTAAAGCCTTTTCAAAGAAATAAACCATATGTCCAAAATTATATGCTGTTAATGATGGCACATTTAAAATAATATTGGGTACATCTCCATCATTATGAGCAAGTACTGTTCCTTGGAAAGCTTTTTTATTAACAAAATCCATAGTTTTACCTGCTAAAAAGTTCAATCCATCTAGATCTTCACTATCCTTTTCTACTACAACTTCTTTCCTTGGCTTCTCTACATTAATAACTGTTTCAAATATATTTCTTACACCTTCTTGAATATACTGTCCCATAGAATGCAAATCTGTAGAGAAATTAACTGATGCAGGGAATATTCCTTTTTGGTCTTTTCCTTCACTTTCCCCACAAAGTTGTTTCCACCACTCACCAAAATATTGAAGTGATGGCTCATAGTTAACTAAAATTTCTGTAACCTTGCCTTTTCTATATAGTGCATTTCTAGCTGCTGCATATTTATAACAATCGTTATTGTTTAAATCCTCTATACTGTATGCTTCTCTTGCATCCGCTGCACCTTTCATCATTTCATCAATGTCAATGCCAGCTACTGCTATTGGAAGTAAACCTACAGCTGTTAACACTGAGAATCTTCCTCCTATATCATCTGGAATCACAAAAGTTTCATAGCCTTCTGCATCTGCTGATTTTTTTAAAGCTCCTTTAGAAATATCTGTAGTAGCAAAAATTCTTTCTTTGGCTCCTTCTTTTCCGTATTTCTTTTCTAATAATTTTTTGAATATTCTAAAAGCAATAGCTGGTTCTGTAGTAGTTCCTGATTTTGATATTACATTTATAGAAATATCTTTTCCTTCTACAGCATCAATTAAATCTGCCATATATGTAGAACTTATATTATTACCAGCAAAGAATATTGCTGGCGATTTTCTCTTATCACTTGAAAGACTGTTATAAAAACTATGACTTAACGTTTCTATAGCCGCTCTAGCTCCTAAGTAAGACCCACCTATTCCAATTACTATTAAGACTTCAGAATTATTTTTTATCTTTTCCGCCGCCTGTTTAATTCTTTTAAATTCTGATTTATCATAATTTAAAGGAAGGTCCATCCATCCTAAAAATTCATTCCCTGCACCTGTTTTATCTGCAAGCATTTTATGTGCAGCAGATACCATTGGCTGTAAATAAGAAACCTCATGTTCGCCTAAATATGGAATTGTTTTGCTTAAATCTAATGATAGAATTTTTCCCATTAATATTCCTCCTTGTTTATATCTTGAAGCAAAACAATCATTGATTATTTTGCTCATCTCATCGCATTGCCTTGCTAAAACAATATAATATAATTTTAGTTTATTCATTTAAATAAATCAAGTTTTTTAATAAAATTTTGTATTTTTAGAAAATTTTGTTATAAATATTGTTATAACTTTAAAAATTAAACTTAAATATAAAACTCTCTAAAATTGGAGTTGCCTATACATGATAGCTATAGTATTGTCTGTGAATGCTCCATTTATTCTAGTTACTTTTCCAGATAATAGACCGTCAATTTTTCCACAAAAAAAATATAGTATGTACTCCCTTGTATTGTATAGCATATATTAAATTATATTACTATAAGAGGTGTGATTTTTTTTGATTATTCATGTTGTAAAAAGTGGTGAAACCTTATATATAATTTCTAAATTATACGGGGTTCCATCTAATAAAATTGCTTCTGATAATGAACTTGCAAACCCAGATGAACTTGTGGTAGGCCAAACACTTGTAATACTTCAAGGCACAAGAAAACATAAAATCCTTCCTGGTCAATCACTTTACATGATAGCTAAAATGTATGGTGTAACTGTTTCAGATTTATATGCTGCAAATCCTAACCTTAAAAATTCTATACTAATTTATCCTAGTGAAATTATTATTATACCACCATCAACGCAAAAATTAGGCCCACTTGAAGTTAATGGCTATGCACTTCCTACTACGGATATGGATGTTCTCGTAAAGACTCTTCCAAGTCTCACATACCTTAGTATATTCAGTTATGAAGTGCTACCTAATGGAACCCTAAAAGGAATAAATGATGTCCCCTTAATAGAGGCTGCTAGAAAAGCTAAAGTAGCTCCTATGATGGTAATTACGAATTTAAAGGAAGGTGGTGGTTTTGATAGTGACCTAGCCCATACTATACTTACAGATGAAAATATACAAAACACTTTATTAGATAATATAGTCAGTACCTTGGAAAATAAAAATTATTACGGTTTAGCTATAGATTTTGAATATATTTTCCCAAAAGATAAACAAAACTATAATGATTTTTTACGCAAAACAGTAATCAAACTAAAGGCTTTAGGCTATATTGTTACTACAGCTTTAGCCCCTAAACCGAATGGTGATATAAAAGGATTACTTTATGAAGCGCATGATTACCCATTTCACGGTGCCATAGCTTCCCATGTTATACTGATGACTTATGAGTGGGGTTATACTGCAGGTCCAGCAATGGCAGTGGCTCCTATTAATGAAGTAAAAAAAATCCTTGATTATGCTGTAACCGTAATTCCAAGTAAAAAAATCTTTATGGGAATACCTAATTATGGTTATGATTGGACTTTACCTTATGTAAAAGGAACTAAAGCAATTGCACTCGGTAATGTAGAAGCAGTTGATCTTGCAAGAAAAGTATTTGCATCTATTCAATATGACTATACCGCTCAAGCGCCATTTTTTAACTATTACGATTCTAATGGAAAAAGACATGAAGTTTGGTTCGAAGATGCTAGGAGTATGAACGTCAAACTTAGGACTGCTAATGCATATAATTTAGGCGGGGTTAGTTATTGGACTATTGGGAAATACTTCCCTCAGGCCTTTCTAGTTCAAAATTCATTATTCGATGTAAAAAAGGTAATTTAGTTAAGTGCTTGTTATTTCAAATAAGAATCAAGCGTGGCATTTTTTGTATTTTATTGTATTATAGTAAATATTGAATTAAAATTAATAAAGGTATATATTATAGTTGTACCATATATTTACATTCATTTTA
>DAVZGU010000066.1:0-7690 GCA_052274215.1 Clostridium sp.
TACTTCGCTTGTTAACTTAGGATATCTATCAATAATTTAAATAAGTTATACTTTTTACAGAATTAATATTGTATTAGAAAAGTAGAAGTAACTTTCTATGAGAACTTCTCCTTTTATTATTTCACTAAAAAAAATGGATAAAGAAATGTTAAATTTAATTAACACATTCTTTTATCCATTTTTATTTTAAGAGGTCAATATCCCCATAGTAATATTCCTATATTTCCATACTATTCAAAATATCTTTAAGTTTCTTTAAATCTTCTACCGATAAAGTAATCCCTTTACCCATCTTCTTATGTTCGCAGTCCCAATCTCTAATATCATATTTAGGATCTTTATCATTCCAAGAGACAAGATTTAGTTCCTTTGTCCATCCCTTCGCCGACTCGGAAATTACCCCTGATTTTTCTTTTATTTCAAATTTAATTTCTGCCATTTAAAATCCTCCAATAATAGTTTTTTATTTATTCGAAAATCCGTTCCCTAAAGTCTTCATAGATAAAATCTTCTGATACATGAGATTTTATCCTCACGACTAACCTCTCAGCTTCCAAAAACAATTCACTTATATTATAATTCATTCCATATATTTGGGCAAACATTAGATTATGAAATTATAGAAATTTTTATTTCCTTAGTCGTAACAGTTGAAGATTGGTTTAGAAAATAAAAATAACACAACGCATAAAAATCTTATACATTGTGTTCTTCCTTACTATTTTAAATTAAACTTAGCAAAAGCCTCAGCCATAGCTGAATTACCAGTGCCTTCATCTTCCTTATTCTGCTGATTTAAAAATTTATTAACATCCTTTTTATTTAAAGCACTTTTTTCTGAGTCGCGACGTTTGTTAAAGGCTGAAAGTTTTTCTCTGTATCCACAACCACAAACAAATATCTTATTGTCTCCATCTCCTCTAATCTCCATTTTCTTGTGACAAGTAGGGCAACGCGCATTAGAAACTTGTGAAACTCCTTTACGGTAACCACATTCCCTATCTGGACATACGAGCATCTTTCCCCTTTTGCCATTAACTTCAAGAAGATACTTACTACACTCAGGGCATTTCATTCTTGTAGCATTGTCATGATTATATATTTCGCCTGAAGCTGCAACATTCTTCACAAGCTTCACTGCATATTCCCTCATATCTTTTACGAAATTCATGGAATTGGCTTTTCCTTTGCTTATAAGTTGAAGCTGTTTTTCCCACTTAGCGGTAAGTTCAGGCGATTTTAATTCCTCTGGAACTAAACCTATTAGCTGTATTCCTTTTGAGGTTGGGAATATATCTTTGCCTCTTCTCTCCATATAAAAGATGTTGAATAATTTTTCAATTATATCTGCCCTTGTAGCAGAGGTTCCGAGGCCTGAAGTATTATCCAAAGCTTCTCTTAAACTCTCATCCTGTATATCTTTCCCTGGATGTTCCATAGCTGTAAGTAGCGTTGCTTCATTATACCTAGCTGGTGGCTTAGTCTTCTCATTTACAGATTTAACTAAAGTAAGTTTAACCGCTTCACCTTTATTAATTGGTGGAAGTGATTGATCTTTATCTTCACTGCCCTCAGAACTGCTTATTTCTTTCCAGCCCTTTGATTTAACTATTTTCCCTTTTGCAGAGAACCTTTCACCCTTAACATCTATAACTACAGTAGTTTGCTCATATTCAAAAGCAGGACTTAGAACTTCTAAGAATCTTTTTATAACTAAGTCATAAATACTTCTCTCTTCTTTGTTAAGGCTTGATAAATCTACATGCTGTTCTGTAGGAATTATGGCATGGTGATCTGATACCTTGCTATTGTCCACAAGTCTACTAGTAGTGTGAATTCTACCCTTTATTATACTTCTAGCTGCTTTCTCATATGGTCCTATTGCTATGCTCTTTAGCCTATCAAGTAGCGTTGCTACTATATCTGTGGTAATATGCCTAGAATCCGTTCTTGGATAAGATAGTATCTTATGAGTTTCATATAACTTCTGCATTATATTAAGAGTTTGCTTTGCAGAAAATCCGAATTTTCTATTTGCATCCCTTTGAAGCTCCGTTAAATCATATGCAAGTGGAGGAAGCTCTTTTTTAGATGCTTTATTTAACTCTACTACGGTCCCCATTTGATTATTTACCTTAGTAGCTATATCTTCTGCCTTTTTCTTATCAAAAGTACGTGCCTCACCATTTTTACTTGACCAATGGACATTAAAATTATTTACCTTACCATTTACTGTCCAGTAATCCTTTGGAATGAATCTTTTTATTTCATTTTCTCTATCAACAATAAGTGCTAATGTGGGCGTTTGAACTCTTCCTGCTGATAATTGAGCGTTATATTTACAAGTTAATGCCCTTGTAACATTTAAGCCTATTAGCCAATCCGCTTCTGCTCTTGATTGCGCTGCCCAAAATAAATTTTCATAATCTCTTCCTGGTTTAAGACTTGCAAATCCATCTTTTATTGCCTTTTCAGTTTGTGAGGATATCCATAACCTCTTTATAGGCTTTTTAAATCCGGCCTTTTGAATTATCCAACGTGCTACTAGTTCTCCTTCACGCCCTGCATCTGTAGCTATAACTAATTCATCTACATCGCTTTTTTTAAGTAATTCTCGTACAATTTTATATTGCTTTGCCGTTTCCTTAATAACCACCAGTTTTAAATCCTTTGGTAGCATAGGAAGATCTTCCATTTTCCAGCTTTTATATTTTACATCATAATCCTCAGGACCTGCTAGTGTAACAAGATGTCCTAGTGCCCAAGTTACAATATACTTTGATCCCATTAAATACCCATTTCCACCTTGAGTGCAATTTAAAACTTTTGCTAGTTCACGGCCTACAGAGGGTTTCTCTGCAAGCACCAATATTTTTCCCATATATATATAACTTCCTCTCTTATATATCACGCGTAGCATAAGCTAAACGGATTAATTTCACTTATTTTATTAAAATATGATATAGCAACTATACTCATTATAAACTACTTTATATACAACATTCAATTTTTTGCAGTTAAAACCTGATAGTGAAGGTGTTTTTTACTATTATAAATGATATACTACATGATATAACAATATATTGTTATGTACTATAATATTAAATAAGTTTAGAGGTAATTAAATGGATTATATAATATTTGACTTAGAATTTAATCAAGGCTACAATTACACAAAAGATACTAAAAACATAACAAATCCTAAATGTCCTTTTGAAATAATTCAGATAGGTGCCATAAAACTAACTGATAATTTTGAGACGATTGGGACTCTAGATGTATTAATAAAACCGGAAATATATACCATCATCAATCCCTTTGTAAAAGAACTTACCGGAATAACAATGGATGAATTAGATAGCGGCAAACCTTTTAAAGAAATGTATAAACAATTATCAGAATTTATAAACG
This sequence comes from Clostridium sp., assembly GCA_052274215.1. GTDB lineage: Bacteria > Bacillota > Clostridia > Clostridiales > Clostridiaceae > Clostridium_AD. Next base: position 3,412 of record DAVZGU010000066.1, read on the forward strand.
CTGACTCAAGCATATTGTGTGTATGGGGATTAGCGGATATAAAAGAATTATTTCGAAATATAGAATATCATGAATTAGATACTTTGATTGTGCCCACAGCATACATCAACATTCAGTCCTATGCTTCTAAAGAGCTTAATTGCCAAAAAGGAATCAATATCGGGCTAGGTAATGCAGCAGAGCTATTAGGCATACCTATTGAAAATGCGTTTCATAATGCTTATAATGATGCATTCTATACAGCTGAAGTTTTCAAGAAAATTTATAGCAGTGAAATTAAAACTAGGATATATAATCCTCATAAAAACACAAGGGTAACTAGACCCGATGCTAAAAATTACAAACTTGATACTTGCAATTTAATGAAACAATTCGAAAAAATGTTCAAAAGGGAAATGACCGATGAGGAAAAATCTATAATTAATTTAGCTTATATTATGGGTAAAACAAATCAATTTCAAGTCGTTTCTGACCCAATAGAAAAAAAATAAAAGCAGTATAGAATTATCTTCTATACTGCTTTACAATGCTTATTAAACTTCTGTTTCTTCAGTTGGTTTATCAAATTCTAACTCAACTTTTTTGTTTTCTAAATTAGCTTTTCTATTATCTAATGTATTAAGATTTATAGGATGAGTAACCATATCTTCAGTTGTACTCATTATAAATCTATTTAAATAAATTTTTCCTTCAGGAGTATTTGCTACAGCATAAGGTTCTGTATCTTTCTTAAAGAGAACCCATGTATAACTATCATTAACCACTCTGCTTAAATCTTCTTTATCGATTATAGTCCTAGATTTCTCTTTACCGTATCTATCTCTTAATATTACAGCAACAGTTTCTTCATCTAATTCTTCATAATCATTAATTGAATTTTGATTATATACTTCTAAGTTGCATTTTCTATTATCTAGAGTGTCTCCATTGATATGTCTTACAGGTGCTTTTGGATGAACATCTAATATGAATGACTGCAAGCTCTGTTTTCTTCTATATTTCTTTTCTTCGATATAATAACTACCTAGATTCTGTGCTAAGAAATTATTAAAATCTTTATTCCATTCTGCAAACCAACGACCTTTTTCTAATACCTTTTGTAAATCTTCAGTATCTATTTTACAATCAATGGTTGTTTTATCTTTTTTAACTATTTTTAAAAATGTAATATCTTCTAGCGTCTGGTATTTGTTTGATTTAATTTCTACTTTAGTAGCTTCTGTTTTATTTGTATTTATATTTTCGTTTTTTATGATAGGACACCTCTTTCTTCTATTTAGGCATCTTCAAAAAAATAACCAGTCAGCACGCTAGTCTATTTTTTTCATATGCCTTGTAAGGGATTTAAAATTATATATAACTTTAATATTTCCCTAATTTTTTAATAACAACTCAATTTTCTCTATAACACACATGTTTATTTTACTACATTATTCTAATTATATCACATTTCTTAGTGTAAAAACACTGATATTTAAAAGGAATTTAAAATTTATTTTTGGAAATAATATTAAAACTACTATTATAAATATTTTCTCTTCCTTTTGGTTAAACTTCTTAGTAGATACACTAAGGAGGAGATATAATGTCAAAGATCAATTGTAGCGTTTCAAATTGCTCCCATAATGACAAAAACATATGTTATGCTAACATAATAAATGTTGGTGGAAAAAGTGCTAAAAAGGATTCTGATACTTGTTGTGCTACTTTTTTAGATAGTATCGTCTATAGTTCTCTTACAAATATCATTAATTCCAATAGTAATGGATGCGACGTAATTGCTTGTAATGTATGTACTTGCGCCCATAACTCTAATCAGCTCTGTAATGCTAAATCTATAGATGTTAGTGGCGAAAATGTTAATCTCTATTCAGAAACTGATTGTTTGACTTTTAAAACCACATAATTGAATGCTTTTCATAAAAACAAAGGGTACCTTAATATTTCTACTAAGGTACCTTTCTAACTATTCCTTAATTCTATTACCTCTTTCTCTGTGACGTGACGCCACATGCCAATATCTATCTCATCAATTTTTATATTAATAATTCGAATTCGCTCGAGTCTTACAACTGTATATCCAAACGTTTTGCTCATTCTGCGGATTTGTTTATTTAGTCCTTGCGTTAAAATAATACGAAAAGTATCATCGCTAACTGCGATAACTTTGCAATGTCTTGTTTTAACCCCACAAATTTGAACACCTTCAGACATTGCTTTGAGAAAAGATTCATCAAAATGCTTATTCACAGTTACTATATATTCTTTCTCATGCTCATTTTCAGATTCTAAAATATTATTTGCCAAATCGCCATCATTAGTCATAAGTATCAATCCTTGAGATGCCTTATCTAATCTGCCAACTGGAAATATGTATTCTGGATAGTTCATGAAATTAATTATATTGCTTTCTACTGTTTTTTCTGCAGTACATGTAATCCCCACGGGTTTATTTAGCGCAATATAAATCTTCTCTCTCATCGAAACATTCTCATTATCAAGAAGAATATTATCCTCTTTTTCTACCCACTGCCCGGTGGTGCAAAGCTTCCCATTTACCATTATCCTTTTTTCATCTATAAGTCTATTAACATCAGTTCTTGAGCAAATACCATAATTGCTAAGAAGTTTATTTATTCTCATAATAAATCTTTATCCTTTCACTAGTCATCTAAAATGATTTAACGGCATTTCAAAAGGATAGTCTCCCGCTTCTATAAGTGGGAGTATAAATCCCCAATAAAATGCACAAAATCCACCATTATAAAGATAATTATAATTATTTTTATAATAGTGGACTGTATTTTGCGACTTAATATTATATTTCTATAAATTCTTTGTATATGTCCAACCTATCTCCTGGTTTATTTTGTTTAAGCCATCTGTAGGCAACAATTATAATTATACTTCCTACAATAAAAGCTGTACCATGCATTAATATAGCATACTTTCCGCTTATTAATTGGAAGACTGCTGAAATTGAGATTCCTACAGAATTATTTATAAAGTGTGCAAATATACTTAAATAAATTGAACCTGTATTTAGATATATAGATCCAATAATTAAGCCTAGCAAAAATGCATTTATGCCTTGTGGAATATTCATATGCATCAATGCGAAAAATAAGGCTGACACTATAAGTGCTAATGTTGGATTCATTTTATTAGCCATACCCTTTAGCAATATTCCTCTAAAAACAATTTCTTCATATATAGGTGCTATAACAGCAACGCTCAGTATCATTACAATAGGTTTTATTGCTAGCTCCTCAAATGCTTGATTTATAAAATCAGGCATAGGTATCTTATTAACCCAGTAAATTAAACTATTATCATATGCTATACGAAATCCTATAATAATTAAAGCAACACAAATAAAATTGTTTCTATTCAAACTTTTTTTACACGATTTTTCACAGGAATCTTTACTAAACCATTTTAATAAAAGAATAATAGTAAAATATTTAACTAATACCCCTGTAACAAAGTTCAAATATGGGGCTGCCTTTGTAAAATGTTTAAAAAATATATTTAAAATTTCTATGGGTATTTGACCCAATACTTCCAATAAAATCGCTAAAAGCATTACAAGAAAAGCTTTAATTATACTCAGTTGTTTAACAGTTATAGCTTGATTTTCTATATTTTTTAAAAATCTCATACTATCACACTCTCTAACTTATTATATTTTTAACATAGTTGCAGTTTATACCCTCCTAAGTATACTATATATTCGTTAAACTGTCGTTAAATTACACATGCTAGAGTCTTGCCCTAATATGTTCATATTTTGAGGTACTATCTATTATAGGAATCTGAATCTCGGTAATAAATTCCTCCACTAATGCGGTCTCATGAATATCTATTTTGTAAATTTCAATTGGATCCCCAACTATCTTGTACTTATTATCTTTCATAAATTTAAGAAGTTGAGGTATATACATTTTATTATTATTATAGGATCCCCTATAGGAAAATGTAACATATTTTCCTTCTCCTAATATTAAATCATAGTCTTCATCCTCTTTCTCTAAAAGGCAAAATACGGATTTATATTCGTTAAATATACCTTCATTTATTTTATTCATACAATATATCGCTCCAATTTTATAATTACCCAATAAATAAAACTTATCTTCGTGCTTCTTTTGAAGTTTTTTCACTAGAAAGTCCACCTCTTCATCTCTAGTTATATTTCCATTTAATTTTATAGCCTTTCTCTCTTTAATTTCTACTACTTTAATATTATATAAATCATTCTTTTCTGTTACTTCTTCTA
>DAVZGU010000067.1:0-7646 GCA_052274215.1 Clostridium sp.
CCAATGCTAATGACTCAATTTCATCTAAAGAATATCTTCTATGACCTTTAGGTGTTTTATAACTTTTAAGCACACCTTCATTGTCCCATACTCTCATAGTTTTAGGCGTTACACCTATTATTTGAGCAGCTTTTGTTATACTTACATATTCATGCATATTTACTCACCTCTAATATTATTTTATCCGATAATATTAATTATCATACTATTTGGTTTATATATGTTCATAAATATACAAGGATCAAATTACTTATTAATAATACTATTGGTATATATATTTGCCAATGTACTATTATTATATGTGTGGATATATTAACAAATTAAGTGAAGCTATTTCCAATAGAAATAAAATAATTACAAATTTTTAAAAAATTGCAAAAGGAGAGAGGTAGAAATAAAGGTACCACAAAGCGAACAAAATAGGCCTCAAAAAATTGACGCCTATTTTGTATTTTCCTATTTAGTTATGATAAGAAACATGCTGCTTGTAACCTGGGTGATACCAGGTATTAACCATTTATAATATTGCCGCCATTTACATGAATAGTTTCACCACTTATAAATGAAGAACCTTCGGAAGCTAAAAACACATAAGTTTCAGCGAGTTCTACAGGTTGACCTGGTCTTCCCATAGGGGCGCTACTCCCAAATTTACCAACCTCATTTGCGCTGAAGGAAGACGGTATAAGAGGTGTCCATATGGGGCCTGGAGCCACTGAGTTAACCCGTATTTTTCTGCTTGCTAGTGAAAGAGCTAAAGAACGAGTGAAGCTAACTATTGCTCCCTTAGTTGAGGAGTAATCAATTAAGGTTTCGTGTCCTTTGTAGGCTGTAACTGATGAAGTGTTTATAATAGCAGCACCCTCTGTTAAATGGGGTAATGTAGCTTTAACCATATAAAACATGGCGAAAATATTTGTTTTAAAAGTTTTCTCTAGTTGCTGCTTTGTAATATTTTCAATGCTATTTTGGGGATGTTGCTCGCCGGCATTGTTCACAAGAATATCTAATTTACCAAATTCTTTTATTATTTTGTTTACAGCATCATTGCAAAAGGTATCATCTCCTATATCTCCGGCAATTAAAATACACTTTCTACCCTTTGCCTCAATAAGTTTTTTTGTTTCTTCTGCATCTTCGTGCTCATCAAGATATAGTATGGCTATGTCTGCTCCTTCTCTGGCGTATGCGAGAGCAACTGCTTTTCCAATGCCACTGTCGCCACCTGTAATTAAGGCAACTTTATTCATTAATTTTCCAGAGCCTATGCAATTTAAATTTTCAAAAATAGGTCTTGGATTCATAAGCGTTTCTAATCCTGGTTGTTTATCTTGTTTTTGCTCAGGTACGCTCATAGGGTAATTAAAGTTTTCATTCATATAAATGTCTCCTTTTGTAAAAAAAATATTATATATATATAGTTTGTTGCAAATCAACATTTATATTCAACATTTATTTATGAAAAATAGAAGAATAGCAACAAGAGTCGAAATATGTTATAATAAAAAAATGTGAGTGCAACGAATAGTTGAATTAAAACAGTTATAAGATTGAAGTTGATATAAAAGAAACATATTTATTTATACATCATAGACCTACAAAGTCGGAGCTAAATGAAGAAAAATCAGCCTAAATATGCTCATATCACTAATAAAAGGGTGGTTTCTTAGATGCAATATAATCATGTAAGAAAGTTGTTGTTTCCAATTTTCGGGAAAATTCATAACAGGATATCAGTGATTTGTGACATTTAAAGTTAAAGACAGCCACTTCCAAAGGAGAAAAAAATGTTATTCGAAGACTTAAATCTTATTACGCCAATAAACAAGGCCTTAAAAACTGAAGGGTATGTAAAACCTACGCCTATACAAGAAGCTGCAATTCCTACTATATTGGAAGGAAAAGACTTTCTAGGCTGTGCTCAGACAGGCACTGGAAAGACAGCAGCTTTTGCTATTCCTATACTGCAAATTCTTTGTGGGAGACAAAAAGTTATAAAGGGACCTAAAAATATAAAGGCCTTAATACTTGCACCTACTAGGGAACTAGCAATTCAAATTGGAGAAAGTTTTACAGCCTATGGTGAGCACATGAATCTAACTAGTGCAGTTATTTTTGGAGGCGTATCACAAAAAAAACAAACTGATGCTTTAAAAGATGGAGTAGATATTTTAATTGCCACTACTGGTAGATTACTCGATTTAATGCAACAGAAATACATTAACATACACCATGTGGAAATGTTTGTACTTGATGAGGCAGACCGTATGCTTGATATGGGATTTTTGCGTGATGTAAAAAAAATCATAGCGCAACTACCTAAAATTAGACAAACTATGTTATTTTCAGCAACTATGCCGCCAGAAATCTCAAAGCTAGTGGATTCTATTCTTGTGGATCCAGTAAAAGTAGCAGTGACACCTGTTTCATCTACCATTGAGCTTATTGAACAATCAGTATATTTTGTGGATAAAAAAGATAAGAAACCGCTACTTATTCATTTGCTAAAAGATAAGTCCATAGTTTCTGCCTTAGTATTTTCAAGAACAAAGCATGGTGCAAATAAAATCACGAAAGACCTTAACAATGTAGGAATAGAAGCACAAGCTATTCATGGTAATAAATCTCAGAGTGCTAGGCAACTTGCTTTAAATAATTTTAAGGCGGGTATCACAAGAGTATTAGTGGCAACGGATATAGCAGCGAGAGGTATTGATGTTGACGAATTGTCTCATGTAATCAATTTCGATTTGCCAAATATACCAGAGACTTATGTTCATAGAATAGGAAGAACTGGTAGGGCAGGACTTGGTGGAGTTGCACTTTCGTTTTGTGATGAAGAAGAAAAACCTTTTCTTAAGGATATTCAAAAGGTTATATCAAAATCAATACCAGTAATAGAAGATCATCCTTATCCTGCAAGTAATGAACCTGTAATAGCAAGTAATGATAAGGCAAATAAACCTTCAACAAGAAAGCCTCAACAATCAGGCAATGCTAGAAGAAATGGAAGAAATCAGGGTGGGAATCAGCAACCTAAAAATTTTAGATCAACAAAATAAAAAACATAAAGCCAATGATTATATAAAATAATCATTGGCTTTACTAATCCATATTAAAATATGGATTTATAACTCCGTATTTGGTTTTCATACGGAATTACCTAGTAGTCCCCATTTTTAGCCCTAGCAATACTGCCTACGCTTAAAAGTACAAGTGGTTTACTTATTAACATAACTAACATCTCCCTTTTATAAGTTTAATGTTTGTTTGTCGACTACAATAATAGTATATCCCGCGATTAAAAAGATATACATGAAATTAAAAAAATGTAAGAAGATAAATTTAAATTATCTTCTTACATTTTTAGTTTATTAAAATTATTTTAATGCCTTCTCAAATATACCATTAATAATATTTTTAGAGGCAACACCTTCATGAACTTTAACTCCGTCAACATAGTAGGTAGGGACATAATAGTATGTATATTGTTTTGCTATATCCGGTTGAAGCTCTTCATCAATTATTTTAATATCAATACCAGCGTATTCTGGATTTTGTTTTTTTATAGCGTCCATCCAAGTAAGTGCCTTTTTACAATATGGACACCATTCAGTTACAAACATAATTACAGGTTTCATTTGTTATCATCACCAAACTTTCTTATTAGTATATATATTATACACCATTTTTCTTATTCTTCGTGTATTATAAAATTTTAAATTTAGAACATAGTAATTAATAGAAATAAGTTAAACAATTTGATATAATGAAATAGCCGAAAAATAATTTATTATAGCGAAAAAATCAAAATAATGTTTAAACAAATTTCAACAAATTTTAACAAAAAAATAATAAAAAAAGATGAAGGAGCGCCTTAAATGCAAACAATAACACAGTTATTTAATAGAAAAACCGTAGAGAAAATGCTATTGCTTTTAGCAATAATATTATTTGCATATTTAATAAGATCCATTTTTAATTTGATTCTATTAACATTTATGATTACTTATTTAGTGAATAGTCTACAAAGTTTATTAGTTAAGCAAATTAACAGGGTAGTAAAAGTAAATCCAACTATTATTACTATAATTATATATATGTTTATGACAGTGACTATAGTTCTTCTAGCAGTCAAATACATACCAATTGCTATTTCTGAAAGTATATTTATTTTGAATAAAATGGAATATATTAACTTTATGGAAAATACAAAAGGAATTATGCAGTATTTGGCACCAATATTTGATCAAATTAACATTGCAAGTTATGCTAAATCGGGTATTCAAAGTATTATGATTTTTGTAACTAATTTTGGAGAGTGGAGTTTTAATTTTTTTATGGCACTTGTACTAAGTTTAGTATTTATATTAGAGAAGGACAGTGTGTTAAAATTTGTACATAAGTTTAAATATAGTAAAGTATCTGTGGCATATAACTATTTGAGCTATTTTGGTAATAACTTTTTAAATTCCTTTGGTAAAGTAATACAGGCTCAAATAATGATAGCCGTTGCGAATACAGTATTATCAGTGATAGGACTTATGATAATGGGATTCCCTCAATTATTCGCTCTTGCATTTATGATATTTATTTTAAGTCTTATACCAGTGGCGGGGGTGTTTATTTCACTAATTCCCCTATGTTTAATTGCTCTTAAAATAGGTGGGTTAATTAAAGTAGTTTTTGTGCTTATTATGATTTTTATAATTCATGCTATTGAAAGTTATATTTTAAACCCAAAGCTTATGTCTGATACCACTAATATTCCAATGTTTTTTACTTTTGTAACATTGATAGTGTCAGAGCATTTTATGGGAATTTGGGGGCTACTCCTTGGAATACCAATATTTATGTTTATATTAGATTCAATTGGAGTAGAGTTTAGTGAAAAAACAATTCCAAGATTAAAGAAGATTAAAGGAAGGCAGTGATTTTGTGACAATAGAAAATAATGAATCTATATTAAAATGTCCCGTATGCAATTTAAGTTTAAAAAAGTATGAAAAACAATATGTATGTTTAAATAATCATAGTTATGATATAGCAAGTAAAGGACATATTAATCTTTTGCTTGCTAATCAAAAGAAAACAAAAGACCCTGGTGACTGCAAAGAAATGATGGAAGGGCGTAGAGACTTTTTAAATAAAGGGTATTATCACACTTTTTCTGATAAACTAAATGATGTAATAATATCAAATATAAGTGGAAATAATATAAATATACTTGATGCTGGGTGTGGAGAAGGATATTTTTTATGCAGGTTAAAGGAAGCCCTATATAGAAAAGAAGCTAGCTACACTCGAAATAAAGAAATTGATTTTTTTGGCGTAGATATTTCAAAAGCCGCTGTTACTTATGCAACTAAGAGAGACAAAAAAATAAAATTTATAGTAGGTAGTAATTTTAACCTACCCATAATGCCAAGCAGTATAGATATTATTATAAGAAATTTTGCACCCTCAGATGAGACTGAGCTTAATAGGGTTCTAAAGGATAACGGTAAGCTAGTTGTTATAACTCCTGGAGTTCAACATTTATATGGTTTAAAAGAAATATTATATGTAAATGCTAGAAAACATGAGGAAAAAGTAACAGCATTTGAGGGATTTAAGTTAACTCAGAGCGTGGAAGTTAAGTACAGCATCGATGTAAGAAATGCTGAAGATATAAAGAGTCTTATTGCAATGACTCCTTACTATTGGACTATTGATAATGCCATGAGAGAAAAAGCTAATGATACCTCAAAGCTTTCAACTTTGCTTCATTTTAATATAAGTATATATGAAAAAAATTAACCGTATCCTCCATTTGAACTTCTTTAGTTTTATTGATAATGCATGTTGGTTTTGGTAAAATCAAATTAGAACTAACGGAACTATATTTATAATGTATAATAAAATATATGGGAATAATTGTAATTGATCAAGTATTGCATGATAATAAAAAAACAAAATAATGGGTAAATATCATTAATATTCGATTTCTAGAAGACTTTTAAAAAAAACTTATTAATTTAATTAGAAATGATTTATTGATGTTATTTAAGATGTTATAATGTATTTAATAAATAAGAAATTTGAGGTGCATCCATGACTAATGATGAAATGTATAAACGTATAATAGCTATGACTAGTGTTAAAACTGCAAAAAGCTTTATTAAGACTTGTGATATAAGTAAAGGGGACCTAGGCAAGCTTTGCAAGAAATTTGACATATTTGTAGAAGGTAAAGCTACTAAGGAAGAAATGATTGATAGATTTATAGGCGAAACCCTTGGGAAAAAATTAAAAAATAAGGTGATCAATAAATACAACATTAGATAAAAAATATTAAGTTTGTAAAAGCACTGAAATATAGGGAGAACGGTATATATTTATTATACCGTTCTCCCTATATTTTGGTTTCTATGGTAAATATAAAACCGGGGTTTTATTGTGGCTTATAAGTGATAATAAGTAAGAAATAAGGAAGACTATAAAGGATCTGAGATGTATAAATAACTTTGTTTAATAAAATAATACTTATGAGGTGAGGATAATGGAGTTATTTATACCAGACATTGCATATATAGATCCTAAAGTTCTGAAATATGATGCAGCAAAAAAAGTTATAGAATACTTAGAAAGCTTAAAGGTACACATAGTTAATTCTAAAAGAGTGGTAATAGATTGTGGATCACCTGAAAAAAATTATGCAATGTCTAAAAAGGTTGTTCTTTTTACGATAAACGGTCAAAAAAAATTGATGAGTTGCAAACCATCTGCTGATTATCAATTTTCACTATCAAGTTCATGCCCTGCAAACTGTGAATATTGCTATCTTCAGACTACTCAAGGTGAAAAACCTTTCATGAAGATTTTTATGAATATTGAAGAAATTTTAGAGAATATACAAACTTATATAGAGGATAACAAGCCGAATATTACGACCTTTGAATGCGCAAGTATAACAGATCCCATTGCGCTTGAACACTTAAGTGGTAACTTAAAAAGATGCATAGAGTTCTTTGGAGAAAGTTCCAATGGTAGATTGAGGCTTGTAACGAAATTTAATGATGTTGATCCATTTTTAAAGCTAAAACATAACAAGCACACAAAATTCAGATTTACTTTAAATTCGCATTATGTAATAGATAATTTCGAACACAATACTTCTAGTTTTCATGAGAGAATAGACGCAGTTAAAAAAATTGCTTCTGCTGGATATCCAATAGGATTCATAATTGCACCTATCATGATATATGATAATTGGCGGGAGGAATATAAGGAGTTATTTGAAACACTAAAAATAGCACTAGGTGATTATAGTGGGGAAGTAAGCTTTGAACTTATTCAACATAGATTTACTAAAGCGGCAAAGGAGTTGATAGTTCAACGATTTAAAAATACTAAGCTTGATCTGAATGAAGAAAAAAGGCAATTGAAATGGGGTCCGTATGGGAAATTCAAATATGTCTATAAAAAACCAGACAGCGAGGCTATTAAAAATTATATCTCAGAACTTATAAATAATAATTTTAAGCAGGCAATAATCGAATATTTTACTTAGTATTTTTACCAAAGATAAGATAGTAGCATACTATTAAGAGTAGTGTTGATTTCTAACATAATAAAAGACTGCACTATTATATTATGAACGGCAC
>DAVZGU010000068.1:0-7642 GCA_052274215.1 Clostridium sp.
AAGATTGGAAGCTTCATAATGCCCCGAGAATTGCCTGCGGACGCGAAGGATTAATTGTGCACCGTCCACAAGTAGTTTTGAACCAAATTTATGAACTAATTTAGCGATAGCATAAATGGGGTTTTTATATCCAGTTATATTTGAAGCACCTGTAATTGCAACTAATTTTATATGATTATTATATTTATTTAACTTAGATTCTAAATCCTCTAAGGACAAGCGACCATCCGCATCTACGGATATATAATCGATAATAAATTTATCTCTCCAAGGTAGATCATTTGAGTGATGCTCCATATCTGTTGTTAGAATAACATTTGTTTTATATGGGTCGTATAATAGGTTGGAAAGTTTGTTAAAGGCTTCTGTGGAATTTTTAACATAAATGACTGTATTATTAAAATCAGCATTAACAAATTTGCTGACGATATTTCTAGAATCGTCATATAATCTAGTAGTTAGTTGAGACTTATACCCCTCACCACGGTGAATGGAGGAATACCACGGAACAAAATCAATAATATCTTCCATAACGGATTTAAAGGGAGGTGTAGTGGCTGCGTTATCAAAATTAATTGCAGTAACATTTTTTCCGGATATAAGGGGTACCTTTTTGTTTATGCCAAGTATCAAATCTCTGTAGCTTGGACTATTATCTTTACTAGACATATAATCCTCCTCGTAAAATTATTTACAGTATATAGTATTAGTCTTACGAAGAAAAGGTGACAAAAAAGAGAAAACTTCAGGAGGAGTATGAATCTCCCTCTGAAGCTTTCAATATTGCAGTTTTGTAGGTGATGATTTAAAGTAATACCTACGATTGTTTCATAAAAAAAGTAATATATTTGGCGGAAACATATTACTTTTTGTGAGTTAATGATTTATACATTAACTATTTTATAAGCACCATCAAAATCAGAAGTTATTTGCTCACCAGTGACCATATTCTTTATAGTAACAGTTTTATTTTTAGATTCCGTTTCACCGATTAAAAGTACAAAAGGAATGTTTAATTTATTTGCATACCCAAGCTTCTTTACAAGTTTAGTATCCTCAAGGTATATTTCTGTGATTACGCCCTTATCTCTTAACGCATTTGCAAGAGAAATTCCATAATCAATATTATTATCTAGTGGTATTACTAGTGCTTTTGTTATTGAAGAGGTAGTGCTGTTTTTAAAGAATCCAACTTCATTTAATTGATAAAACAATCTAGTAAGGCCAATTGATATCCCTACTCCTGGTAGTTTTTGTTTTGTATAATACTCTGCTAAATCATCATAGCGTCCACCTGAACATACAGAACCGATAGAAGGGTATTCGTTTAAAAATGTTTCATAAACAGTGCCTGTGTAATAATCAAGACCTCTGGATATTTTTAAATCTATTTTAAAATTCTCATCAGGAACTCCAAATAATTTAATGTATTTAGTAACTGTTGAAAGTTCACATACACCGTCTTTAAAGCTTGAATTAGAAATGTTTAAATTATTTAATAATAATAAAATATCATCGTTACTGCCGCTAATATTAATGAATTCAAGGATTTTTTCTACAACTTCTTTACTTAAACCGCTATTTAAGAGTTCCTCGGTTGCGGTTGTTACTCCAATTTTATCTATTTTATCAATAGTCTTTAAAACCTCAGATTTATCTTGGATTTCTAAAGATTCAAAGAATCCGTTTAATAACTTTCTATTGTTTATTTTTATTGTGAAATCCTTAAATCCAAGATTGTTGAATATTGAATAAATAATGCTAGGTATTTCAGCATCATTCAAAATACTTAAACTGTTGTTTCCAACAATATCAATATCGCATTGGTAAAATTCACGGAAACGTCCTTTTTGGTTTCTCTCCCCTCTATATACCTTACCGATTTGGTATCTTCTAAATGGAAAAGTTAAAGAACTAAAATTTTGAGCCACATATCTTGCGAGTGGCACTGTTAAATCAAATCTAAGGGATAAATCATTACTCCCCTTTAAAAATCTATAAATTTGTTTTTCAGTTTCACCGCCTCCCTTTGCCAGGAGTATTTCTGATTTCTCTATTACTGGTGTGTCTATGGGCATAAACCCAAAGCTCTCATATGTTTCCCTTATTGTATCTGCTAATTTGTTGAATTGAATTTGATCTTCTGGCAGTAATTCCATGAAGCCAGGTAAAATTGATGGTTTTACAATTTCATTTTTCATTTTTAATACCTCCTATAAAATATAAAAAACCCCACGCAAGTGATGTACCTACGTGGGTGATATTCTTCCAAAGCGTTTTTTAAATTATACTATATATAATTAAATACTTCAAGGATGAATATAAACTTTTTTAGTATATAAACTTAAATACTCCTCATAATATATAAATTTGAGCATTATGGATATATATATGGATTATTAATGAATAATTCAATGATTTAGCTTATAAATAGGAATAATAATGAAAAATCGAGTTATTTATAGTTGACAACATTACTAGGATTTGATATTATTATTTTAGAAAGTATAGCAAAACACTCTACTTTGAAGGAGTGATTATATGAAATTATCGACTAAGGGAAGATATGGGGTTAAAGCCATGGTGGATTTAGCAATAAATTATGGAGAACAACCTGTATCTATAAAAAGTATATCAGAAAGACAAAACATTTCTGAATATTATTTAGAACAATTATTTTCATCACTAAGGCGTGCTAAGCTTATTAAAAGTGTAAGGGGAGCTCAGGGTGGATACATACTAAATAAAAAACCAGAGGAAATAACTATACAAGATGTTCTTGACGTACTTGAAGGCCCAATTGAAGTGTCAAATTGTTTAGAAGACGGAGCATGCAATAACATTGATTGTTGTGCTACCAGATTATTATGGAAGAAATTAAAAAACAGTATAGATAGTGTAACTTCATCAATAACTTTAAAAGATATTGTAGATGATTACAATGAAATTACATTAATTAAAGGAGTGAAAGATAATGAATAAATCAATTTACATGGACCACGCTGCAACCACTTATACTAAACCAGAAGTTTTGGACGAGATGATTCCTTATTTTACAAAATATTTTGGAAATCCTTCATCAATTTACTCTTTATCAAGAGAAACTAAAAAAGCTATTGATGTTGCAAGAGACAAGGTGGCAAAAGCAATAAACGCCAGCGAAAATGAAATTTACTTTACTGGTGGAGGTTCTGAAGCTGATAACTGGGCAATAAAGGGGATAGCATCTGCTTATAAGAAAAAGGGAAATCATATAATAACAACAACAATAGAACATCATGCAGTATTACATACTTGCGAATATTTAGCTAAGAATGGATTTGAAATTACATATTTACCAGTTGACGAATACGGATTTATTAGCATTAAAGATTTAGAAAATGCTATTACAGATAAAACTATTCTAGTATCTGTAATGTTCGCTAACAATGAAATTGGAACGATAGAGCCAATAAAAGAAATAGGAGCATTATGCAGAAGTAAAAAAATACTTTTCCATACAGATGCAGTTCAAGCAGTAGGTCATATTCCAGTTGATGTAAAAGAAATGAATATAGATTTATTATCCCTTGCTGGTCATAAATTTTATGGACCTAAGGGCATAGGAGCTTTATATGTAAGAAAAGGAATTAAAATAGATAATTTAATACATGGTGGTGGACAAGAAAGAAATAGAAGAGCAGGGACTGAAAATGTTGCTAGCATAGTGGGAATCGGTAAAGCACTTGAACTAGCTGTAGAAAATATGGGAGAAAATAATAAAAAATTAGTTTATTTAAGAGATAAGCTTATGAATGGATTATTAGAAGTACCTTACACAAGATTAAATGGACCAGTTGGAGCAAAAAGGCTCCCAGGTAATTCGAATATCTGTTTTAGATTTATAGAAGGTGAATCTATATTATTGATGTTAGATGCAAAAGGAATTGCAGCGTCAAGTGGAAGCGCATGTACATCGGGTTCTTTAGACCCATCTCACGTGTTACTTGCCATAGGTCTTGAGCATGAGATAGCACATGGATCCTTAAGATTAACTTTAGGTGATGCTACCACAGAGGAAGAAGTAGATTTTGCTTTAGAAACAATACCAAAAATAATCCAAAGATTAAGAGATATGTCTCCGCTATGGGATGACTACTTAAAGAAAGGGGAAAATTAATATGATGTACAGTGAAAAAGTTATGGACCATTTTACTAACCCAAGAAATGTAGGGGAAATTGAAAATGCTAGTGGAATCGGTGAAGTTGGTAACGCTAGATGTGGAGATATTATGAAAGTTTATTTAAAAGTAGAAGACAATATAGTAGTAGATGCAAAGTTTAAAACTTTTGGTTGTGGATCTGCTATAGCATCTTCAAGTATGGCAACAGAGCTTATTAAAGGCAAATCTGTAGATGATGCATGGACACTTACAAATGTAGCTGTGGCTGAAGCGTTAGATGGACTTCCAGCAATAAAAATGCATTGCTCAGTACTTGCTGAAGAAGCTATTCACAAAGCAATTAATGATTATAGAAGTAAGGCTGGACTTGAAGTATGGGATTTCGTAGAACATGACGATATACATGGTGAAGTACACGGAGAATAGGTGATATTAAATGAAGAAAAAAGTAGTTATTGGAATGAGCGGCGGAGTAGATAGTTCCGTAGCTGCATATCTTTTGAAAGAACAAGGATATGAAGTTATAGGAATTATGATGAAGCTATCACCAGATAATCCTGATTATGAAGAAAATGAAGGCGGATGTTGTTCTATTTCCGCGGCAAATGATGCAAGGCGCGTTGCAGACGTACTAGATATACCCTTTTATGTTATGAATTTTAAGGATGCTTTTAAGACAAATGTTATTGATAACTTTATTGATGAATATATGGAAGGCAGAACGCCAAATCCATGTATTGTATGTAATAAGATGATTAAATTCGATGAATTTTTAAGAAAAGCTAAGGCGCTCGGAGCTGATTATATAGCTACAGGTCACTATGCTAAAATTGAAAAACAAGAAGAGCGATATATTCTTAAAAAATCAGAAGATGATAGAAAAGACCAAACTTATGCATTGTATACATTAACTCAAGAGCAATTAAGTCACACCTTAATGCCTTGTGGAGAGTATGATAAACCAGAAATACGAAATATTGCAGAACGGATTGGGCTAGAAGTTTTTAAAAAAAGGGATAGCCAAGAAATTTGCTTTATACCTGATAATGACCATGGAGCTTATATTAAGAAGTACAGTGGTAGAGAAATAAAGCCAGGTAACTTTGTTAATAAGCAAGGTGAAATTATGGGAAGACACAAAGGAATAGTGTATTATACTATAGGACAGAGAAAAGGACTGGGTATAGCAGTCGGTAAGCCTGTTTTTGTTACTGATATTAACCCTCTAACTAATCAAGTGGTGATAGGTGATGAGGAGGATATTTTTAAAACTGAGCTTATAGCAAAAGATTTAAATTTCATTCTCTTCGATAAGCTGACATCAAATTTAAGAGTTTCAGCTAAGATTAGATATTCGGCAATTCCTCAATTAGCTAATTTAATCCCTTTGGAAAACAATAGAGTGAAGGTCGTTTTTGATGAGAAACAAAGAGCCATAACCAAAGGCCAATCAGTAGTTTTCTATTCGGAAAACTTAGTAGTTGGTGGAGGAATAATCGAGGAAATTTTATAGGTGTAACTAATTTGGTTGATAATTTAGGCAGAGGGATATCTAGTTAAAAAACTAGGTATCCCTCTGCGTTTATAGTTAATAATTATAACTATTTAAAACAGTAAAAGCAGCTCCGAAGGTGATGATTTGATTGTTTTCTTTAGAAAAGGAGGAGAAATATTATGATGTATAGTGATAAGGTTATGGAACATTTTTATAGTCCAAGAAATATGGGCATATTAGGTGATGCTAACGGTATTGGAGAGGCAGGAGATCCTAATTGCGGGGATATAATGAAGATTTATATAAAGGTTGAGGATAATATAATAACTAGTGTTAAGTTTAAAGCTTTTGGGTGTGGTTCAGCTATTGCATCATCTAGCATTGCGACAGAGCTTATAAAGGGTAAAACCTTAGAGCAGGCATGGAGATTAACCAACAAGTCAGTAATTGAAGCTCTGGAAGGATTACCGGCTCTAAAACAGCATTGCTCAGTGCTCGCAGAACAAACTATACATAATGCCATAAATAACTATAGGGAGTCGCAAAGACTTGAACTTTGGAAGAATGATTTAAAATAAATATATTTCACCTCCGCAGGAGATAATTTAATGAAACTTCATTGGTGTTAATCCTATGTAGTTTCATTTTGATTTACTCTTTCAATAAGTTTTCTATTTTATTGTTAATTTTATGAATGTTTATTGAACTTATTGTATCGTTATCAATAATATATTTTTCTTTGAGTTTCAGTATTCTATATACACTCTCATTTAACCTATTTTCTGATATTACATTATTTTGTACTGCAGCCTTTAGTGAATTAATTACTTTTAGCTCGTTGTCATATTCATGGCATACTAAGATAATGTCACTTCCAGCATTAAATGATTTAACAGCAGCATCGCCAATGTCATTATATTTTGTAATGGCCGCCATAGTCATATCATCAGTAATGACTACACCGCTAAACTTTAAAGTTCCTCTTAATATATCCGTTATAATAACTTTTGACATACTCGCAGGATAAACAGCATCTATTTTATTAAGTAATATATGTGATACCATAATGGCATCCACGTTGTTTTTTATAGCTTCTTTAAAAGGAATCAGTTCAAAAGCATTAAGTTTTGTTAAATCCTTATTTACTACAGGAAGGCCTACATGGGAATCAACTGAAGTGTCCCCATGGCCAGGAAAGTGTTTTACCACAGGAATTATATTGTTATCTATCATACCTTCCATGGTCTTAATGCCTAGTTTATTAACAATATCAGTGGTACTACCAAAAGCTCTGTCTCCTATTACAGGATTATTAGGGTTGCTATTTATATCGAGTACTGGAGCAAAATTCATATTAAATCCAAAGGTTTTAAGTTCTTCTCCAATAATTTTTCCAATGTTGTAACTAAAATCACCATCATTCTTTTCACCTATAACTTGATTGGATGGAAGCTTTTTAATTTCATCCGGAATTCGTGATACCCGCCCACCTTCCTCATCTACAGAAATAAATAAAGGCGTTTTGTTTTGTGAATTAGTGGTTTTTAGTGAGTTAATTAGGCTAACTAATTGATTAGAAGTAGCTACATTATTTCTAAATAAAATAAATCCACCAACTTTATGGTCTTTAATCAAATTATTTGTATTATTATTCATTGTATAACCATCGAGCCCAACAATTACTAATTGACCAATTTTGTCATCTAAGCTCATAGCATTAATCTTGTTTTGAATTACATCAATATTTTCAGGCTTAGGTTTAACAACCTCATCCTTAGAATTAAAATTAGGACTAAGGTTAGAATTTGAATTACTACAGCCAGATAGAAATAAACCTCCAATTAGCAATACACTTATAATTAATTTTTTCATTATAAAATTTCACCGCTTTCTTTTAATAAAATGAGGAGATTAAAGAAATCATTAAAAAATAAAATTATTATTAAAAACATTATTTAAAACAAATATTAAGAAATAGGGCTAA
>DAVZGU010000069.1:0-7615 GCA_052274215.1 Clostridium sp.
TGTGAAATCTTCATTTTTTTCTCCCTCACAATCCATTGTTCTAGAAATTATTTTTTTTCTCAAAATTTTAAAATAATTGTAATCATTAAATTTAACCAATCTACACTTTTTATTTGAAACACTTACTAATATTTTCTCATAGTTATTTAGCTTTATTGCCCGTTGTCCATCTAATGTCAAAAATATGCTTTCATGTTCACTTTTTATACTTATAGATATTTCACTTTTACAGTCCAGCACTATAGTTCTCATAGATAAAGATAATGGACAAATAGGAGTTACAGCTATAACGTCTAAGTTCGGATAAATTATAGGCCCTCCTGCAGATAATGAATATGCTGTAGACCCTGTTGGCGTAGATATTATAAGTCCATCCCCTGTAAACTCAATGTAAAACTTATTATCTATATATAATTCATATTTAACAACTCTCGCTAGTGTTCCCTTTGATACAATTATATCATTTAAAGCAGTATATTCTTCAGTTTTATCTCGATATGGCAAAGTGCAATTAAGCATCATTCTGTCTTCTACATAATAATCATCTTCACTAAATCTTTTCATTGCATTTTCAAACTCTAAAAGCTCTACACTGGAGAGAAATCCCAGATTACCTATGTTCACACCTAAAATTGGGATATTAGAGTTGTTTAAATTTCGCGATGTTCTTAAAATAGTTCCATCTCCACCTAAAGCAATAATAATATCTAAATCGTTATATTTTATATTTTCAAGGCCAATGGAATCTTTAAATATAAATATGTTAGTATCATCTATATATTTACTAATAATATTTTTTACGTATCTACTTATTTTTCCATCTTCGTCCTTAGTTGTATTTATATTAATGCCAATTTTTTTCATATTCCCTCCTTGCCGCTTTCTATAGCATATATCAACTATTATCTTTATCCTCGTTTACCCTATTTAAATCTTTATGAGCTTCACTAACTATGTGAGTTATATTGTCTTCAATATGACTCACATAGTTCTCTTCGGATTTTGTAAAATAAATTAAATATTCAATATTACCATTAGGTCCTTTTATTGATGAGTAATTAACATTAATAACCTTTACATCTAGACATCTCAGAAAGTTTAAAACTCTAACTATTACCTTTACATGTTCACTAGGTTTTTTAACCACACCTTTTTTATTTACGATGCCTACACCTACTTCAAATTGTGGCTTTAATAGTGCTACAACGCTACCATCATTTTTTAATAGGTTAAGTAAATTGGGAATAACTTTTTCCAGGGATATAAATGATACATCAATACTTGCAAAATCGGCAAGTTCTCCTATACTATCTACATTTAAATATCTTATGTTTGTGTTTTCCATGGATACTACTCGCACGTCGCCTCTCAATTTATCATCTAACTGATTTGTTCCAACATCTATAGAGTATACCTTGCATGCTCCATGTTGAAGCATGCAATCTGTAAACCCCCCTGTAGATGCACCTATATCTAGGCAAACTTTAGCTTTAAGGTCAATATCGAAAGAATTTATAGCCTTTTGAAGCTTTAATCCACCCCTGCTTACATAAGGAATATCTTCTCCTATGAATTCAATACTAGATGATACATCTACTTTTTTCCCGCATTTGGTAGTCATAATACCATCCACAAATATATTTCCGGAAATTATATTTTCCTTTGCTCTTTCTCTTGAAAATAAAACTCCCCTTTTAACTACAAGAACATCTAATCTTTGTTTATCTTCCAACATAAAAAACTCCTTAAGACTCCACTAAAGTGCATTATTTAAACTAACTTTAAAATACTTTCAAAAATCCCATCTACATCTAGTTTATGTAATTTATACAGTATGTCAACTGTTCCGTGAGGAATAAATTCATCTTTAAATCCTAAATTAATGACCCTTGTTTTTGTCGTAAGTGAATTCACATATTCTAGTACTAAAGAACCTAATCCTCCATGCACAAGATTATCCTCTATAGTTACTAAGGAATATTTTTTATTCACTAGCTCTAAAATTAGTTCTTTATCAATAGGTTTAATAAAACACGCATTAATTACAGTAGATTCTACTCCCATATTGTTTAATTTTTCTCTAACTAAAATAGCATTTTGAACCATTTTGCCTGTAGCTATAAATGCTATTTTGCCTCCGCCTAAAAGAGTTTCCCATTTCCCTCTCTTAAAGTTTTCAATAGGAGACATTTTAACATTGCAATTATCCCCACCCCTTGGGTATCTTATAGCAATTGGGTAATCTTGTTTAACTGCAAAAGTGAGCATTGACTTAAGTTCACTTATACATTTAGGAGCCATAATTGTCATATTTGGAATATGAGATAAATATGATAAATCAAATACTCCTTGGTGTGTTTCTCCATCGGCTCCAACAATGCCCGCTCTATCTATAGCAAAAACAACAGGTAGCTTTTGAAGGCATACATCATGTACAATCTGGTCATAAGCCCTCTGAAGAAAAGTAGAGTAAACTGCAAAAATAGGTTTTAAACCTTGTGTTGCCATCCCTGCCGCCATAGTAACTGCATGTTGCTCTGCAATTCCTACATCAAAAAATCTATTAGGAAACTGTTTTGAAAACATTTCTAGCCCAGTACCCTCAGGCATGGCAGCTGTTATTGCCACTATATTTTTGTTCTCCTTTGCAAGGCTTACAATCTGCTCCCCAAATGCATCTGAGTAACTTTCCTTAGAGCTACTGCATAGCTCTCCGGTTAAAGGATCAAATGGTCCTATTCCATGAAATTTATGCGGTTCTTTTTCTGCAAATTTATAACCCTTACCCTTTTTAGTTATAACATGAATAATCACTGGTCCATCTATTTTTTTAGCTAGCTTCAATACCTTACTTACTTCTTTAATATCATGTCCATCTATAGGTCCTAAATATTTAATACCCATATGCTCAAAGAGCATCCCTGGAACAATAACCTGCTTAATTCCATTTTTAATCTTTTGAATTGAACTAACCATACCGTCTCCTACGCTAGGAATTCTTCTAAGCGTAGAATTTATTTCTTTTTTTATTCTATTGTAAGTTGGATCAATTCTAAATTGACTTAGATACTTAGACATGCCTCCAACATTTTTAGAAATAGACATTTGATTATCATTAAGCACAATAATCATTTTAGTTTTCCTAAATCCTATGTCATTTAAAGCCTCAAAAGACATGCCTCCTGTAAGTGCACCATCGCCTATTATTGAAATAACGTTATAGTCTTCCTTTTGTAAATCTCTAGCCCTTGCAATGCCGGCTCCTGCAGAAATAGAAGTACTACTATGTCCTGATTCAAATACATCATATTTGCTTTCTTCTTTTTTAGGAAAACCACTTAATCCACCAAAATTTCTAAGTGTATCAAATTTATCTTTTCTTCCTGTAAGAATTTTATGTACATAAGATTGGTGACCTACATCCCATATTAATTTGTCTTTATCCAAATCAAAAATATTGTATAAACTTAATGTTAATTCTACTACACCCAAATTAGAAGCTAAATGTCCTCCAGTTTTAGATACTTTTTCAATTAAAAAACTTCTGATTTCTCCTGCAAAAACATTCAACTCTTGTATAGACATTTTTTTCACTGCATTTATGTCATTAAAATCATCTAAAATTCTACTCATATACATCTATCCTCTTTTATTAATTATATTATCATACCCACATTTATGGAGATATTATATCATATAATAATATTTAATTCAAAAGCTGTTTCGACTTAAAATACAATTTAATGACATTTAAGGTATAGCTCATTAATCAAAGAATATTAGTAAATTTTCAATATTCCCTTTTTAATAAAAATTCCGTCATTTCTTCTAAGTACTTTGTATTCACCTTAAGTTTTTTTAATATTTCAAAACACTCTTCACTTAAATCATTACACTTTTCCTTACATTTTTCCAAACCATACATGGTTATAAACGTAGTTTTATTATTACATTCGTCGCTTTTTACATTTTTACCTAAAACACCAACATCTCCAATTACATCTAATATATCATCCTTAATTTGAAATGCCAAACCTAATTTGTCACCATACTCTTTTAATTCACTTAAATCTTCTTCACTAGCATTGCCTAAGATAGCACCACACATTATTGCTACCTTAATTAGTTCTCCAGTTTTATTTCTATGCATATACAGAAGTTCTTCCTCTGATATTGCGATGCCTTCACTTAAAATGTCACAGATTTGTCCAGCTATCATCCCCTGAGCTCCAGAAGCTTTTGCTATGAAGTTACTTGCCTTAATTTTATTTAAACTTCCATCTAAACATTGATTTAGCATTATTATCATAGCCTCATTTAATAATCCATCTCCTGCGAGTATTGCAATTGCCTCTCCGTAAATTTTGTGATTTGTAGGCTTTCCTCTGCGCAAATCATCATTATCCATGCTGGGCAGATCGTCATGAATAAGGGAGTATGTATGAATCATTTCAAGGGCCGCTGCAAAAGGTAAAATATCTCTATAATCTTCCTTGTACATATTATATGTAAGAAGCATTAAAATTGGTCTGACTCTTTTCCCTCCGACTTTTATACTATAAATCATCGATTCGAAATTCCTGTTATCAATTTCTGGTTTTTCATCAAAATAATCATTTATCCAGTTTTCTACTTCATTTTTTAGCAATTTTATATTCATTATATCCCTTCTTTTCATTATAGGTTGTAAACATAATATAGTGTAATCTAATCTTTAACGACCTCCGCGAGAGTCATAAAATCTCTTTCACCTTCAGCTGTTAATATCTTTATTTTACCTTCTGTATCATTTAAAATTTTGTATAAACCGTTGCAGATTTTTATACCTTCTTCATAATTAATCATAGTTTGTTCTAACGTAACTTCATTACCATCCATCAGGTCTACAATTTCTTCAAGACGAACCATCATATTTTCATAAGATTCTTTTTTCTTTGCCATTAGAACTCCTCCAAATTTTTCACATTAAATCTACCACTACCGCCCTTTAATGTAATTTTCACCTCTTTTATATTTTTCAAATCACTAATTTCACTAATAACTTCATTTTCATTGTTTTGAAGTACCGCATATCCCTTATTCAATACATTTAAGGGGTTATGGGCATGCAAAAGGGCATTAAACTTGGAAAGTTTTTGCTTTTCTAATGAAATTTTCGCATTAAACTTATAACTTAGATTTTCTTTTAAATTATCTATATGAATATATTGATTAACTATAAAATTTAAAGGATTATTTATTTTCAAAGTTTTATTTAATAAATTGACTTTATTATATTCTTTATTAACCTTAAATTCCACAGATCTTAGTAACAGTTCTCTAAGTGATTTAATTTCATTATTTAGCTCTTCTAAATTTCTCACAGCAATTTCTGCTGCGGACGATGGAGTAGGCGCTCTAAGGTCGCATGCGAAATCTGCTATAGTAAAATCCGTTTCGTGACCAATTCCAGTAATTATAGGTATTTTAGAATTATAGATAACGCATGCTAAGTTTTCTTCATTGAATGCCCATAACTCCTCTATTGAGCCTCCTCCTCTTGCAATAATGATTAAATCAACATTTTTTAATTCATTAAAATACTTTATACCTTGTGCCACATTCTCGCTAGCATTTACTCCTTGAACAACTGTTGGGTATATAAGCATGTTAACCTTTGTGTTACGTCTTGTGGCAACATTAATAATATCTTTAACTGCAGCGCCTGTTGGGGATGTAATTATTCCTATTCTAGTAGGAAATGAAGGTATACTTTTCTTGTGTTCCTTATCAAATAATCCTTTTTTCTCTAATTTCTCTTTTAGATTTTGAAAAGCTAAATATAACTGCCCCTCTCCATCTGGCTCCATGGAGTCACAATAAAGCTGATATGACCCCTCTTTTTCATAAACAGAAACCCTACCGCTGATGATAACATTCATACCATCTCTAGGTATAATTTTAAGTTTAAAAGCCTGTGATTTAAACATTACACAATTTATCTTTCCAAATTCATCTTTTAATGAAAAATATATGTGCCCGCTAGAATGCAATTTTACATTAGATAGTTCTCCTTTAACATTAGAATTTTTCAATATAAAGTCACTATCTATTACTTTCTTAATATATCCATTAAGAGCAGTTACTGTTAATACTTTAATAAACATTATCCCTCCATGCCATACAAGCATTTTTTATAAGCATTGTCGTAGTCATTAGTCCCGTTCCACCTGGTACTGGGGTAACATAACTTGCATGATTAATAACATCATCAAAAGATACATCTCCAGTTACTTTATTATTCACCATTGTAGTCCCAACATCTATAACAACTGCTCCTTCTTTAATAAAATCACTTGTTACAAAACCTGGCTTACCTATTGCGGCAACTATTATATCTGCTGTTTTACAAATTTCCTTTAAGTTTGTTGTTTTAGAATGACATATGGTTACTGTTGCATCTTCATTAAGTAGCAATTGTGCTCCTGGTTTTCCAACAATATTACTTCTACCAATAACAACGGCATGTTTACCTTTAATAACGCATCCAGTACTTTTAATCATTTCAATGACACCTAAAGCAGTGCAAGGAATAAAACTTTTCTCTCCCTTATAAAATCTGCCCATATTTACATCACTTAATCCATCAATATCCTTTTTATATGAAATTTTAGAAGTGATTTCCTTTTCATTAAACTTTTTTGGTAAAGGCAATTGAATGATTATACCATCCACAGTATTATCTTCATTCAATTTTTCTATAAGATCTACAATATCTTTTTGATCAACGTCTTTATCCAAGTGAATACAAGTATAAGATATACCTAATTTATTGCAGAGGTTATTCTGACTTTTTACATATGACGTGCTGCCTCCATCGTCACCTACTAATACGGTTTTAATTGATGGTACTCTAAGTCCCTTACTGATCCCGTCGTTTATAACTGACTTAATTTCATCTCTGTACTTTTCAACTATCACCTTGCCATTAACTTTAATCCCCATATTATCCTCTCCTTGTTATGTATTTTTAAAATACTGGCTATTATAATAAAGTTCTAACACACTTTCAAAATTCCTCTTTTATCAAAAAAAATAACTAGTCAAAGATGCCCTAGTTATTTTATTGTTATTTAATTAATCTTGCCTTTTTTTAAATCATCTTCGCTAATATACCATTTATAAAAGCTGGGGAACTATCTTCTCCATATTTCTTAGCAAGTTCTATTGCCTCATTTACAGAAACCTTGCCTGGTATTTCTTCCTCGAATAATATTTCATATGCACCTACTCTTAAAATAGCTAGATTCATTTTTGATAGTCTAGCCAACTTCCACTTAATTAAGTGCTTTTCAATATTTTCATCAATTTTCTTACTATTTTCATGAATCCCTGCTAGTGTCTTGGTAATATACGACATATCAATTTCATTTAAATCAACATCTGTGTTCTCTTTAAAATTTTCAATTATATCCTCATAATTTTCTTTATTTATTGACATTTCAAAAAGTAATTTCATTGCTATTTCTCTTGACTTTCTTCTATTCATTAGTAATCCTCCTAATTTTCTCATGTTAAATTATACTTTTAATATAAAAATAACAAGCATAGTAATAAACACCCTCTGATTACAGAG
>DAVZGU010000070.1:0-7593 GCA_052274215.1 Clostridium sp.
TGTTATTTACACTAATTTTAGAAAACACATTAGAATCTGCAATATCAAAAGTTATATAAATAGTATCTTTCATTTCACTAATAACTTCCTTAAGCTTCGATAACTCATCTATTACCGTAAAATCCGCAGAAAATGTTTCTTCGATTGAATCCTCATCATCTGGTATTTTCCCTATTAAAGATTTAAATTGTAATTTGTAGAATAAATCTTTTACAGCCCGTACATCATATTTTTCTTTTGATTTAATTGAGCTTAATTCCATTTCCATAGGCACACATGTAATAATAGTAGCTAATTTCTTACTAAAAATAGCCTGCTCACTATAAGTAGTTAAATTTTCTACAAGTTTTTTGCCACTAATCTTATCAATATTCATAAGAAGATTTTCTATACTCTTATACTCTTTAATAAGCTTATAAGCAGTTTTTTCACCAATTCCTGGTACACCTGGAATATTATCAGAAGCGTCTCCCATTAACCCTTTTACATCTATAAATTCTGTAGGAGTTACTCCAAACTCTTCTATTATTCGATTTCTATCATATATTTCCTTTTGTGACATTCCCTTTTTATTTATTACAACTTTAACATTATCTGTGGCAAGCTGGAGTGCATCTCTATCTCCTGTTATTATAAAAACTTCAAGTCCTTGTTTTTCTGCAAATACAGATAATGTTCCTATTAAATCATCTGCTTCAAAGCCATCTAATTCAAAAATATCTATAGCCATTTTCTCTAAAAGTTCCCTAACTAGTGAAAACTGACCGCGGAGCTCATCAGGCATTTTTTTTCTACCTGCCTTATAATCTTTATATTCTTCATGACGAAAAGTAGGCGCCTTCCTATCAAATGTTGTAACAATATAATCTGGCTCAAACTCTTCCTTCATCTTTAAAAGCATAGTTGTAAAACCATAAACTGCATTAGTGTATATGCCATCCGAATTTGTTAGGGCTGGTAATGCATAAAAAGCTCTATACATAAGACTATGGCCATCTAAAATTAATAGTCTTTCCTTAGACATTGTAAATCCCTTCTTTCTAGTATGTTTATAACTCTATATATTGTGCTATGTTCTACATTATAATATACTTCGTCAATAAAAACATCAACTTCTTAATCACGTGTATTTCTTCTATTATAGCCGTAAAAGCGCTTCCATAAGATTTTTAACATCAAAAATTCTTAGATATTATATCCTTAATTTCTATATAAAAAAAGTTACAATTGTATTATAACAATAATATACCCTAAAAACCAACAACTTCCTCTGTAGTTTAATAAATAAAAAAAGAAATGATAACAGAAACTTACTTTTGCATCTCATAAAATACTATACATGCATAGTATTCCCAATCTTTATAGAATAATCAAATGCTCACATTATGTCATAACAAATCAACGATTTAAATAAAATGAAGGCAGATACAAATGTACCTGCCTCCACAATTATTTTTTCTTATCGATAACGGTTACGTCGCAGATTGCCTTATATCCTCCATCTAGTGAAGTAACCGTCACTTTAGCCTTTCCGGTAGATATTCCAATTACTGAAATACTCTTTCCATTCTTCTTAATAATTTTAATTATCGAACTATCACATGTCCAAATTACATCCTTAATATCTGCATTTCCCGGTCCAACTAAAGCTGTTAATTTTTCATTTTTGCCTACTTTTATAGTTATACTCTTTTTATTTATTCTAACTTTATTAACCGGCTTACTTACAACAGCAACAGTACATTCTTCCTTATAATTTCCGTCATCGGTTGTAGCACTTATTTTAGCTAACCCAATTTTATGTCCTGTAACCTTTCCATTATCATCAACTGACGCCACTAAAGTATTACTTGATTTCCATATTATTTTTTTATTTGTTGCATTACCAGGTAGTAATGTTGACTCTAAAGTTTCACTACTCTTAGGTCTAATGCTAACATAATCTTTTTCAAGTGATATTCCAGTCACAGGAACCTCTTGCTGTATTGATGATGCTGATATCTTCCAATTATTTGCTGAAGATGGTGTTATAGTCTTATTATCTTTAACATATTTCATCATTAAACTTCTAACCTGACCATCATCACCTAGAGCTTTAGCTGAATCATAAGTAACTAAAGATGTATCAACGCTACTTATTCCAGCAGCAGCCATGAATCCTCCACCACCGTTGTATCTATAGTTGTTTATTGCAACTGTAAATACATCTGAATTCTTAACCACTCTTCCATTAAACTTTAAGTTCTTAATTCTGTTTCCAGATATCATTTTTTTAGTAACTGAATCAATTGCTCCTGCGGGCTCTGTTAAGTCGATGTCATAACTTGCTCCGTACAATTGATCCAAATTATAATCTGCAATATTAAGATCTGTGTCCTTAACTATTGGATCCGTTGAACTTGATGTCCGTTTGTAGTATCTTACTGTATATTCCATCCAATCTTTTATTTGTTTTCCATTCATCTTCACTCCATAAAGGAAATTCTCGTATACATATACACCCATAATATCCTTAATAGTAATATCGCCCTTTGGAATATATGATGATAAACTTAGTGGAGCTGCTATTGAGAGTTGTGTTCCAGCTGCACCAGCTTGAACTTTGTTTATTAACTCCATTATTTCAGTTGGTTCAGTAATTTGCTTATTGCCTTTATATTCTCCCGTAGATTGTCCAAGTATTGTTGAAGTATATTCTAAAGTTTTAGCTTGATATGGTGCAATTAAAGCTGTTATATCATGGTCTTCAGCGATAGTGCCCATAGCTACATTTTTAGTAGTTAATCCTGTAACAATCCCTGTAGCATTAACCGCTATATCAATTTGTGAAACGTTTTGTGCCCATTTACCAGGTTCCAATATTGGAACTACTTTGCCTTCTGGATTTTTTAAATTGATGTCATTTAAAGTACTATGTGCATGTCCTGCAACTATAGCATCTATACCACTTACTTGAGTAGCCAATGCCTTAGCTTGATTTTCTGGAATAACATCTGCTACTCCTTCTTCTCCAGTATGTGCAGCCACTATTATTACATCTGCTCCATCTGCCTTTACTATTGGAACCCATTTTTTAGCTTCGTCTACTAAATCATTAAAATGTAATCCATCATAATGAGCTGGATCCTCCCAACTAGATATAGTTTTTGTTGTAAGTCCAAGTACCGCTACGCTAATTGTTTTGCCATTAACTACAAAAGACTTCATAGTATATGGTTTAACAAAATTTTTATTATCAGCTTTGTAAGTATTAGCAGATAACACGTCGATACCTTGGGCCTTCGCATCATCCTTAATTCTATTTAATACTTCAAGTCCATAATTAAATTCGTGATTCCCTAGAGTCCAGCTGTCATATCCCATTGCTCCCATAACTGCTGACATTGGATAAGTTGTGGTTTTATCTATCATATTATAGTAATAAGCAAGTGGAGTTCCTTGAATAGTGTCTCCATTATCTATTAACATAACATTTGGATTAGTTGCTCTTAAACCCTTAACATAAGTTGAAACCTTTGCTAGTCCCTGTCCTTTTGAAGGCGCTGAATTTGTTCCATAATCAAAGTTTAGAACATTTCCGTGTACATCTGAAGTTGCTACTACTGAAATAGTTGCTCCAGGATCTACAGCTTGCATTTGGTTGTCTATTCTATTCTTCATTACAACTGTCATCTTGCCCCTAGCTCTAACATCAGCATTTAAAGCATCTCTTACATTTTCATGCGAATCTACTAAACTAGCTACTATCTCGGGTGCTAAGAACCCTGTAAAGGTGTCCCCTCCAGTGGCAATAAAATCTGGTGCATTTACTTTTAGTGTGTCTGTATCCTTAACAACTGTGCCATTGCTTTCTCTTATCATGCTAAGTACCCTTTGACCTGGTATTTCTGGTGTTGTGACTGTCCCATCTGCATCTACTACAGCTGGTTTATATGATGGTTTTGAAGAATCATATACAAATTTAACTCCAGAAATTTGTATTCCTTTGCCATCATTTTGAACAGCTTGTTCAAAAATGAATTTTAGCTGCGCCCCCGTCATGGTTGTAGTACAGATCGTATTATCAAATGGCATTATATTAAATATTGTTCCAACAGTTATATCACCTGCTGGAATTGGACTTAATCTAATCCCTCCGTTATTCACCATTCCCACCTCTGCTGGCGATTTTGAATAGTTCTTTACAACATCCGCCATCCAATTTCCAAGTTGAGATTCTCCATAAGGCGAGTCAACTTGGCTCTTAGTTAAAGCATTGTCATTAGTTCCAATTACTTCATTAAATATTGGAAGTAATGACGTACTTGCATCATCAACTATTTTCTTGCAATCTGGGTCTGTTGCTGATGTAGTTTTTACTGTAAGTCCTTTCCAGTTTGAACCTTTAGGTGAGAAACCTACTATTTTATTTGTAGAGTCTACAGTAATCTTTAAATTTATAAAACCTTTACCAGTAGCCGCTGCTATTAATGTAGGTACGTCCAAGCCATCTGCATCTTTGTTTACAACATCACCAATACTATGTGTATGTCCACCAAATACCGCATCTACGCCATGCAATTTATTAACCATAGTATTAAGTGATGAACCACCATCATGTACATCTGCTAGTACTATATCAGCTAGATTTCCATCTCTGATTTCCTTTGCAACTGTATTAATTTCTGTAGCTGGGTCCCTAAAATCAAAAGGAGCTACTAAAGCTGGCATAATTATACTTGGAGCTTCCTTAAGTATTGCTCCTATTACTGCTATTTTAACGCCATCCTTAGTAATTATCTTATAAGGCTGATATGGTCTATTGCTTGTCCCTTTTTTATACATATTAGCACAAACAATGTTGTAATTTGCACCAATCATAGTTTCAGTATTAATTATATCAAGCCCCCAATCAAACTCATGATTGCCTAAAGCTGTAACTTCCATTCCCATATTTGATAACACCTTCTGAACTGGAACTCCTCTTAGTACATTAGAAGTTGGTGTTCCTTGATATAGGTCTCCTCCACCAATGATAAGTGTTCTTCCAGGATTTGCAGTTTTCACATCTTTAACTACTTTTGCTAATGCTGCTCCTATAGGTTTTGTATTGGTTGAATCCAAAAGTTGTCCATGAAAATCTGTAATTTCTACTATATCAAACGTTTTATTTGTAGCATTAACTGGAGCTATTTTTTTTACTAATGGAGATGTTACTTGTCCACCTCCTTGAATCAATGCATTAGGTTCTAAATTCTTTTCGGTAACGATTACATTTGGTGATGTATCAATTCCAGCCGCCTCTACAATTTGAGTTCCAATAACACCGTTAAAATTAAATAATATTAATGCTAACGATAGTATCCAGCTAAGTATTCTTTTCTGTTTCTTTCTAAACAATGAAATCACCCCTTATTTTGTTATTATTTCCTCTAGAATTTCAAACAAAATTTAAAAATAATGTTAAATACATACAACTTACTTTTGATTTTAGCATTATGTGGCTATTAATTCAATATATTACTTCTAATATAAATAGTTTTATTTATGTAATTTATTTCAACATATTAACACTTAACATAAACCCTTTATCCATTAAGATATAAAATTTATTAATAAAAATATACTATAACTGTTGCATTAATTATAAATATATGTTAAAATTCTTCTTGTCAGACATGCCGAAGTGGTGGAACTGGCAGACGCGCTGGACTCAAAATCCAGAGGTAGCAATACCGTGCGGGTTCGATTCCCGCCTTCGGCACCAAAAGGCTTTCAAGGATTTCTTGAAAGCCTTTTTTTATGCCCAAAATGGCAAAAAGGCGCACAAAAGGTGCACAAAACTTTTATTATATTTTTACATGGATTAATATAATGAATTTAATTTAATTATATTATTAGAATATCGCTTTAATAATTCTACAAATTGCAATAATACCTTCTCGTCTAATCCCTTGGATTCTAAATAATTAAACATATTATTATGTGTCTCCGTTTTTAAATCACATATTTTTTCTACATTCATTATTCCCATATTTTTTATTTCGACATCCCACGTCAATTATTTATCATATGTTAGTATGTTTTTATATCTGAATCGCAGAACTTTAACCCCTTCAAGTGAAGAACAAACGTTCAGCTTTTATTTACTATTTGTATTTATTTTCATATTGTTTTTAAAATTATTGAATTGAGAACAAAACATTCTTAACATAACTTATTCTATCCCTCCGTGATATCCTTTTTATGGGGTGATGTATTATGGTATTATTTAGGCATAGATTATGTGATTTATGTGAAGATCGTGACCCTTCAAGTAAGCAACTTGCAAGTGAGCTACATATTACTGCTCATGAATTGAATTACTAAGAAAACAATACGAGAGAACCTAGCTTCCCTTTACTTATACAAATAGCTGATTTTTTGAACGTATCTACGGACTATTTATTAGGGACCGACATACAAACTCTATATAATAAAAAACAGATCTAAACATATTTAGACCTGTTTTCTATTAATCCCATTGTTATCTATATTAAATTTTTTTAATCATTCTGAGAAGTAACTTTAATCGTGTTAGTCTCATAATCTGCTTTTGCGGTAACGTTTTGAAGGATTACTGCGCCAAACCCATTGGTAGCTCTATAAGTCATATACACTATTAAATAAGTTCCTTTGTCCGTATACGTTGTTTTTACATGCTTAAAACTTTTATCATCATTTAGATATGGTTTTATTAAATCAACTAAGCCAGTGTGTGAACCATCCCATGCACTGAATTGCGCTTCAACCCATTCGTTATATTTAACTTTTTCTGCATTTTTGGCAGTTACTACTGCCTTTGCCGCTGCTGTCTCTTTATCTTTTGCAATTTTAGCATCTGCCACCTTTTTATCTTCAATAGCCTTAGCATCTGCTATTTTTTCATCTGCAATTTTTTTGTCAGCTATAATTTTTGCATCCGCTGTTGCTTTTGTATCTGCAATTACTTTATCGGCTGCATCATCTTTGATTTTCTGTTCTGCCTTTTCTTTATCATCTGCTTTTATTGTAGCGTCATTTTTAGCTTGATTATCTGCTTTCGTCTTCGCATCTGCTATTAATTTAGCATCAGCTTTAGCTTTAGTATCTACTTTTTCCTTTTCATCTGCTTTTAATTTAGCAGCTGCAACTAATTTTTCTTGTTTAAATTGTGTGAGTAAAACCTTGGTAAACCAGCAAGTATTATTGATATAAAAAGAACAGACAAAATCATTCCAATTATTATATTACCTTTTCTTTTTGATTTAAATAGCGGTAACTTATTCCTAATATCCCCTATATTAGTAATCAAAATAAATGGAATAGATAAACATAAAAATCTCTCAATAAATGTTACTATTTTGTCTCCATTTGTAATTCCATCAGATAAAAATAAAATAAGTAACATAAATAAATAGCCTATAATTGCAATTATTTTTTTCCACCTTTTTTCTGTTCTAAACCCTGGTATGTATTTCAAAATATCTTTCATTGACTTTGTCCCCCTTTTAATGTCGTAATCTCTTTAATATTGCATTTAGCATCAAAATAGACGCAACGTAAAATAAAAAAATCCCTCTAGCAAATGCCAGA
>DAVZGU010000071.1:0-7536 GCA_052274215.1 Clostridium sp.
TAATATACTATGGCACTGTTCACCTTGCAAGTACCAAAAAATAACGAATAAGCAGCAAATGCCTATACGCTATTTTAAATTTTTTTCATGAAATATGAGTTATATAATAAACTATTAATACAAATCTCAAATATTTATTTTTTAAATTCTACTGAAGTATTCATTAGAAAACTATCTTACTACCACTGAAACTCCATCTGGTATTACTGTTATTGTTGCATCATCTCCCTTTATTTTAAGTGCTCTAACAAGCGCTTCTTCAAAGGTAAATGCATGCTGCATATGCATTTTCTTTATCATTTCAGGGTCACACATATCTGTAACAAAAATTACAGTATGCGCATCTAGTATCCTCGCAAGAATCTGAAATTCCCATTGGTCTGGCACTGTATCATTTCTTCCTACTTTAATTACCCTATCAAGAACTTCTCTTGGGCTACTTGCATTTGCAATGTTGTCATAAAATGACTGACCTCCATGTCCATCATTACAAGCAGACACCATAATTATAATTCCGCCAGCCTTGCAAGTTGCTTCTGCTGCAGTCATACCTTTTACAGACTGATATATATTTTGGTCAAGTGGATATCCTCCATTGGTTGATATGGCGATATCTGCTTTAACAGCTTTCACAGCTGCAAGTTCCATTACAAATTTACAACCTTCAGCGTGGGCAATCTCACTATCTCCTGCAAATGCATTTATAACATTCTTCTCACTGTCAATAACAACATTTAGTATGAAAGCAAGCTTTGCTTGCTTCGCAGCGTAAAGCATATCTCTATGGATTGGGTTATTTTCAATAACTCCAGACCGCGCATACTCACTTGCTATAAATTCAGAGCAATGATTTGCCATAACTGTCTTTGCTGATGCCACTCCAGGAAGAACACTCTTACGTCCCCCAGAAAATCCTGCAAAGAAGTGTGGTTCTATAAACCCTTCTGAAATTAAAAGTTCTGCTTCCATTGCTAACTTATTAAGCAATAGTTCTCCACCTGAGGGAAGAATTCCGACGCTTACCATATCGCCATAATCCTCCGATACATGATTTATTATAACTTCATTATCTACAATTTCCTGCCCAAATTTATCGATCATTTCCTCTCTTGTAGTCGGTCTATGGAAACCAGTAGCAATTAATATTGTTATTTTAATTTTAGGGTTCGATGATCTTATTCTTTCAAGTAGTATTGGCAATGTTACCTTACTTGGCACAGGTCTTGTGTGGTCACTAGTTATTAATACTAAGTTTTTCTTACCCTTAACTAAATCCTCTAATTTCGCACTTCCAATTGGATTATCAAGTGCTTTTTTTACAATTTCTTGCTGAGTGCTTTCTACTTTGTATGCATGAGCTTTTGATTCTAATATTGCTGCTAAGTTTTTATCTGGTATTTCAATTTCCAAAAATTGTTTTGAGTATGGTATTTTTAATTTAGTCATATATATTCCTCCCTACATTGTAAAATATTTTGCTCCAAAGTACGTAATTAATCCTAATATTGCTACATATGCAAGGCAAAATTTTAAAGTTGCCTTTAATATCTTACCCTCAGCTCCTACAAGTCCAGTGGCTGCTGTGGCAACTGCAATGCTTTGAGGCGAAATCATTTTACCTGCTGTGGCACCACCAGTATTAGCAGCTGCTAACCAATAAGGGCTCATGTGTAAATTTTTTGCAACTTCAACTTGAAGTGGTCCGAACAATACGTTTGCAGAGGTATCACTACCCGTTACAAAGGTACCGAGCGCTCCTATTATTGGGGCAAATAATGGATAAAAACTTCCTGTTGCTGCAACCAAAACCACAGCAATAGATGTTATCATTCCGCTATGACTCATTACCTTTGCAAGAGATACTATAGCAACTATTGTAATTGCTGTTTTACTCATTTGTTTACAAGTATTAAGTAATACTTGTACTATTTCTTTAAACTTAGCTCCCTGAACAAGCCCACCTATAAATGTTGCAATGATTATAAGCGTCCCGGGATTGGCAATCCATATGAAAGTACTGATTTTTGCATGTGGACCAGTATATATTTGAAGAGAAGTTTGTATAGCTGATAATGGTTTGTTAATTGCTGGAACTAGCGAGCTTGTAATTAATATTAGAGTCAGAATTAAAATAAATGGCACCCAGGCAATTATCCCTTGCTTTGCAGATATCTTAACTTTATCTGTGGCTGCAGTTTTTTTATAGAATATTTTAGCTATTGCAACTGTTACAATAATACATACCATTGAACCAATTAGTGCTGGTAGTTCAGCTCCGAGATATTTTGCAACTAAAAGTTCTGGTATTGCAAATGCTAGTCCTGACGCGATACAAATAAGCACAACTCCCTTTATCGCTTTTACACTTTTACCTGTTAACATTACTAAGATTAATGGTAAAATGGCAATTAATACAAATAATTGAATCCCAACTGCATAACTTAAAGTAACCGGATCAATTCCTGCAACCTTTGCGAGCGTTGTTACAGGTAGTCCTATTGCCCCAAAAGCTGTTGGTGTTGTATTTGCAATAAGACATATTATTGCTGCAAATATAGGATTAAATCCAAGCGCTGCTAAAATACTGGCAGGTATTGCAACTGCTGTACCAAAACCTGCAATTGCTTCAAGAAATCCACCAAAACCCCAAGCAACAATTAAAACTAAAATTCTCTTATCAGTTGTGATCCCTGTCATCATATCTTTTATTACGTCCATACTTTTTGTATGAATAGAAAGATTGTAGGTAAAGACTGCTGCAATTATTACAACAATTATTGGCCATATTGCCATAGCTGCACCCTCAAGTGTTGCTGTGAGAGCTTGACTAATTGGCATCTTCCAAACTAGGATTGCAAGTACTATCGTAATTACAAGTGTAATTGAACAGGTTTTATGTCCTGGCATTTTTAAAACACCGAGCGATACCATGAGCCATACAATGGGGATAAGTGCTATGAAAAATAATAAATAATTATTCATCTTTTATTCCCTCCTCTATTGGTAATACTAGTCACAATACTGAAATCGACTACATAAGAGTATTATTATATCGCCAACATCTTTAAAAGACATTGGCGATATATTTTACTTTATTCGCAAACCTTTCCTGGATTTAATATATTATTAGGATCAAATGCCAATTTTATATTTTTCATAAGTCCTATATATACAGGACCAAATTGTTCAAGCATATATGCTTTCTTAGCAAATCCAATTCCATGTTCTCCAGATACTAAACCTTTGAGCTCCCTTGATTTTTTATACATTGCTTCAAACACTTCTTCAATTTTCACTGACCATGCTTCATCTGTAAGCTCATCTTTTAATACATACACATGTAAATTACCATCACCTGCATGACCAAAGCTTCTTATTCTTACATCAAATTCTTTTTGAAGTTCATTAGTATACCTAATGAACTGTGCAACTTTATTTCTTGGAACAACAACGTCACATTCATCCATATCAGTTGTTGTTGCTTTAACAGCTTCAAGAAATGCTCCTCTTGCAGACCAAACAGCTTCTTTTCTTTCATCTGTATCAGTTATAAATACATCAAGAGCCCCTTCCTCAAAGCAGATATTAGCAACGCCTTCATAAGCTTTTTCTATTTCTTCTATGTTATTACCATCAAAAGTTAATAAAAGATATGCATCTGACGAATTATCAGGGAATTTTTTTCCTAGAAATTCTTCAGCAGCAATAATAACTTCTCTTTGCATAAATTCTATAGCCGTTGGCGTAGATTTTGATTTAACTATCAAAGGCACTGTATTTATTGCCATATCAAGATTTGGAAAAGGTATTAAGAGTGATACAGCTTTCTTAGGTAATGGTATAAGCTTCAATATTATTTTTGTAATTATTCCCAGGGTTCCTTCAGATCCACATATTAAATCTTTTATGCTATAGCCAGTAGAATTCTTAACTACTTTCCCTCCAACCTCAAGTATTTCTCCACTTGGAAGCACTACTTCGAGGCCTCTTATATAATCTCTAGTAACTCCATACTTTACCGCTCTCATTCCACCTGCATTTGTATTTATGTTACCAGCAATTGTAGCAGATTTTTCACCTGGATCTGGTGGATAAAATAAATCAAACTCTTCAACGTATTTGCTTATTTCCATTAAAAGTACACCTGGCTCAAGAGTTAATGTTAAGTTTTCTTCATCAATCTCAAGTATTTTGTTCATTTTGGACATATTTATCATAATTCCACCGTAAATTGGAACTGATGCTCCAACTAGCCCTGTTCCTGAGCCTCTTGCTACAACAGGAATCATGTTCTCATTTGCATACTTCATAATCTTCGACACTTCGCTTGCTTCAAGAACTTCAACTAATACGTCAGGCATTTTGCTTATTCCACCCATCTCATCATGGCTGAAATCATCATTTATTGTTTCCCCAGTAAACACTCTATCTTTATCTAATATTGATACTAAAAACTCTATATCCTTAGCATCAAGTTTTTTATAATCCATAAAGTTACCTCCTCAATTCTAAGTTTAGTGTAATCATTAACACAGTTAATGTAATCACTAACTTATTTAGTGTAAACACGAACTTACCTATTATCTTTAACCCCAATTTAAGTTAACGTATACAATACTCAGCTCCTGAATTTTTAATGTTTTCAATCAATTGAGGAACTACTTCATAAATATCTCCTACTATCCCATAATGAGCTACATTAAATATAGATGCATTTTCATCTTTATTTATTGCAAATATACGCTCTGAACTATTCATTCCAGCTGTAAACTGAACTGCACCAGAAATTCCAAGAGCTACTATTAGCTTTGGTTTAACTGTTCTACCTGAAAGACCAATTTGTTTCTTAGCATCAATCCAACCTGCTTCAATTGTTGGTCTTGTCCCAGCTATTTGAGCACCAAGAAGGTCTGCTAATTCTTGAACCATAACCATGTCCTTTTCTGATTTTAATGCCCTACCAACTGCAACGATTACCTCTGCATCTGAAATGTTTTCTTCAGCTTCTTTTTTGGTAACCTTTAGTACTTCAATGTTCGAAGCGAGTTTTGCTCTATCCATTTCACAGATTGTAATTTTGCCTTTTGCATCACACTGTTTTTCAGGTGCATTCATAACCTTATATCTTACTGTTGACATCTGTGGTCTATTGTTAGGACATACAATTTGAGCCATAATGTTACCACCAAAAGCAGGTCTTATCTGTACAAGGTCTGTATTTTCTTTCATTTTGAGTATTGTACAGTCAGCTGTGAGTCCCGTTCTAAACCTTGCTGCTACTCTTGGAGCAAGAGATCTACCAATTGTTGTAGCACCAACCAATAATGATGATGGCTTTACCTTATTTACAAAGTCTTCAAATGCAGCAGTATAAGGTTCTATCCTAAACTCCTCAAGCTCTTTATAATCATATACAAAGACCTCATCAACTCCATAATGAAGCAATTCTTTAGCCTTTTCCTTTATGTTATAACCAATAAATACACAATATACTGGAAAATTAACAACTGCGGCAAGTTCCCTAGCTTTTCCAATAAGCTCCATTGTTACAGGATGTATAACTCCTTCTACATGGTCCACATATACTCCTATACCCTTCCATAAACTTTTATCAACTTGCACTGCCTCTGTTTCAATAAATTCCATTACACCTGTTGGACCCTTTTTAACGCAAATCTTACACATTTTACATCCTGCATTAACTTCAATTTTGCCACCTAGGTATTCAATAGCACCAAAAGGGCAAACCTTTATCAATTCTTGAATATTCGAATCGTTTACTTTCTCTTGATTACAAATTAACTTACTCATGAGAATTCCACCCTTCTTTATACAAATTTTAATTCTTTAAGTTTTGTAGCTATTTTTAAACTAAGCTCTGCACCGTTGCCTGTCCACGTTTCTCTATCATTATTTACATCTGGTGGGAATATTCGTTCAACCTGCGTTGGTGAACCATTAAGTCCATATTTCTTTTCATCTTTATCTTCAAAATCGTTTAATGTAATCATTTTTATTTCTCTATCCTTTGTAGCTAATTTTTTCCTGTAAGATGGAAGTCTTGGTTGAAATATATCTTTATCTACAGTTAAAAGACATGGAAATTGAATCTCGGCTACTTCAACAGTATTTGCCATATCCATTTCTACGATAACTGATTTTTCTTTTATTTCTATTATTTTTAAAACGTTTGCAATATGAGGAATATTAAGATACTCAGCCATTTCCGGTCCTACTTGAGCAGTGTCTCCGTCTGTTGTCTGCTTTCCACATAATATGAGATCAAATTCGCCCATTTTTCTTACACCTTGTGAAAGTGTATATGATGTAGCAAGAACATCTGCTCCTGCAAACTTTCTATCAGATACGAGTGCTCCTTCATCTGCTCCCATCATATATGCTTCGCGAATTACATCCTTTGCTTGTGGTGGTCCCATAGTTATAACCTTAATTACCCCACCTTTTTCTTCCTTTATTTTAAGTGCTGTTTCTAATGCATATAAATCGTAAGGATTCATTTTTGAATCTACACCATCTCTTTTTAAAACACCTGTAACTGGATCTACTTCAACTTTTGAAGTGCCTGGAACTTGCTTTATACAAACTAAAATTTCCATATGTGTTCCTCCATTCTTTTTATAGAAAGTCTAAAAATTTGTTAATGGTAAGATGGTCTGACCACCTTTTGAATCATAATAACACACTATTGGAAATATTTCTACAATTGTTAAGTAGTTAACAAACTTTATTTTTTATTAAAAAAAGCCAAAGGTGAGAGTAATATTTGTTATTACTCTCACCTTTGACTTTGCATATAATTATATCTTTTATTTTGCACCTACATACTTATTTGCAAAATCTAAATGTTCCCGCATAGCTTTTTGAGCATCTGCGGAACTATGTTTTTCTATAGCTAAATATATCTCATTATGTTGAGAAAAAAGTATTTCCTTATTTTCTTTTTCAACTAATATTAATTTTCTTGCATCCGCAATAAAATGATCTACAAGAGTCGAAACTGTTTTAAGAATATTAAATATTAAAACATTACCTGAGCATTCTGCAATCTTGTAATGAAATTCTTTGTCAATTGCAGCATTAATATCCTCATCCTCAGAGTTCATGAATCTTTGAGTAATTTCTTTTAACTCTTTTAGTTGTCCACTAGTTATTCTATTCGCAGCAAGGCCTGAAGCCTCAACCTCCATAATCTTTCTAAGCTCCCATATCTCTTCTGGATTACTTCCCTCTAACATAAACATAATCGATAGTGGTTCAAATAAATTATCTTGAAAGCTTGCTTTTATATAACTACCTTCTCCTTGTCTACACTCTATAAGTCCAATGACTTCTAATGCCCTAAGCGCTTCACGAATAGAAGCTCTACTTACCTTTAATTGCTCCACTAAACTTCTCTCTGAAGGAAGCTTATCTCCCTTTTTAAGCGTACCTTTATCAATCATATTTCTTATTTGATCTATTACCTGTTCATAAACTTTCGTATTCTTTATTGGACTAAACATTTTTTTCCTCCTG
>DAVZGU010000072.1:0-7513 GCA_052274215.1 Clostridium sp.
TCTGCCAGCCTTTACCAGAGGCTTTAAATGCTGTTAAAACAGGTCAGTTTCAATCATATCTAGAAAACTATTTTTTATATCGCTCCCTAATTCAAGGAAAATGCATTGAAGACTTTCTCTTAATTTGTCATTTTCTTTAAATGACTGAATTAATTTTCCCCTTTTTTTCAACTTTTCTTCCTTCATTAAAGGATTTCTAAGCATTGTGTATAAAGCAGCTTCTCCAGGGCTACTATATGCTCTATCCAATTTTTCGTACACCTTATTCATATCTAAATCATCCCATGTTTGATTGTCTAATGTATATTCATTCTTTTTATGTATACTAAAAAACTTCTTAATCTTCTCAAAATCTCTTTTCTTATCCATATCTCCCTTATAATCACTTCTTATTGAATATAAAAACCTATTACTCATAGTAAAATACCCCTTTAGTTTTTTTTAAACTATTTCATCTTTACTACATTATATCAAAATCCGATACATATTTCCAATGTTTATTATAAATAAATAAGTTCTGAACCCTTGATAATCATGAGTTTCATAACCTTCTCTTCTGTGTTAAATTGAACCATAACTTATACGGTGCCTTTTAGCTTAAAATAATTTTGCCATAGCCGCAAATCTTTCAGCCTCTTTATAATTTTTTTCACAGTGATTACACTCACCTATTAATCCATATATCTTTCCGTTGTATGGATTAATATAAAGTGCACTTTTTAAACTTCCTAATGCTTGAGTACAATTACCTTTAGCCATTTGATTTTCAGCTTTATCAATATAATAGTTTTCATCCTTAACCCCCTCTATAAGCTCGGGCTTTATTTTAACTAAATCCTTTAGCAGTGCAT
Source organism: Clostridium sp. (assembly GCA_052274215.1). Classification (GTDB taxonomy): domain Bacteria; phylum Bacillota; class Clostridia; order Clostridiales; family Clostridiaceae; genus Clostridium_AD. The sequence goes on from DAVZGU010000072.1 coordinate 852, forward strand.
CCACCCTTTTAACAGAAAAGGGCTTTTGAAGATATGTTACAGCACCAAGTTTTGTACAATCTATAGCATTTTTTACTGTGGCAAAGGCTGTCATAATAATTACTGGACAAGATATATTCATAGATCGTATTTGTCTTAAAACCTCTGTACCAGTCATTTCTGGCATTCTAATATCTAAAAATATAAGATCTAAATTTTCCTTTTCCTCATTTATTATTTTAAGTGCATTTTTCCCATTACCTGTAGATATAACCTCACATCCTCGCAGTTCTAAACATGTTGTTAACAGCATTCTTATATTTTTTGTGTCATCTGCAACTAAAATTTTATTTTTCATAAAGCACGCCCCTTTTTATTTCTAGAAATAGGAATGGTAAATGTAAAGATACTCCCCACATCAAGTTCACTTTCACACCATATAGTGCCCTTATGAGCATCCACTATTTCCTTGGCAATAGAAAGTCCAAGACCTACACTTCCAGACCAATAATCATTGCTTTTAATTTGCACAAATTTCTCAAAAACTTTATCTCTATATTCGCTTGGCATTCCTTCGCCAGTGTCTTTGACAAATAAATGAACCATATTATTTTTCAAATAAGAACCTATGGATATTACATCTCCTAAATTAGAATGTTTAAAAGAGTTTGAGACTAAGTTATTTAACAGCCATTCTAATTTTTCCTTATCACCAAGGACAAGAGGAAGTTTTTTTTGTTCATAGTTCAATTTAATACCCAGATATTTTGCTTGTACCTCATAGGATTTACAACAATTTTCTATAATATTTTTAATATTACAAGGTTTAATATTAAAAATAGTTCTATCAGATTGAATACGAGATAACCGAAGAAGATTAGTCACTAAATCTGAAAGTTTTTCACCATCTTCCTTTATGGTGCCTAGCACTGTTACTTGTTTTTCATTGAGTTCGCCAATATGTTTATCATGAATAAGTTCAATACCAATCATAATTGAGGTAAGCGGAGTTTTAAATTCATGAGATACAGTATCAATAAAATCCATCTTTATCTTTTCTAATTGTTTTAATTCAGTAACATTTTTCATCAAAATAACTACACCATCTATTCCTAAGCTACTATCTTTAATTGGATTTACTGTAGTATTAAAAAAATATGTTTTTCCCTTTGTAGATACTTTTATAGTTTTCTCTGTATTTTCTAAGTTATTAATTACTGAAAAAACATGATCATAAAGCTCCAAATTTCGAATACTATCTAAAAAATGTGTGTTAATCACTTCATTTTCTTTAATATTAAAAAAGTTTTCACAGGAGTTATTAAGAAGCATGATTCTAAAATTCACATCTAGCACTATTATTGGATCAGGAATACTTTTAACTATAGTAAGAGATCTATTTTTCTCTGCCATTAAAGAACCTTTACTACTTTTTTCATATTCAAAAAGCTTTCTAGTCATTTCATTAAATTCAGTAGCAAGGGTTCCTATTTCATCGTTATAAAATACAGGAGCTTGGGTGCTTAAATCCCCGTTTTTAACGGATTGAATAGTTCGGATAAGAGCTCTTATGGGTTTCAGTGCCCGATTTAAATAAAAAATAGATATAATAAATCCTATTATTATTATGAGAGTAGATAATACATTAAAGCAAATGGAAAAAAAACCAACCTGATTAACTTTAATCTTATCCTTAATTATAGCTTTTTTTCTAATTTCAACAATATCTCTTAGGTCTTTTTTTACATCATTAGCAGATAGAATTATTGATGAATTATAAGATTTAATAGAATCAACGGTATTGGTTCTTGTCTCAATTTGAGAATAGAGTTTTACAAATTCAAGATAATTTGTGTTGAGTTTATCCATTAGTATCTTCTCATTTGGGCTTGTAACTCCTGCAGTTTCCTTATTAAAATACATATAAAATTTTTGATTGTTATCATAAAATAAATTAACGCTATTTCGATAATTATTTTGAAATATAGCTTTAAGCTGATTATCAATGCATTCATCCATATTATTTGATAAATCTACAATTTTATAACTATCAAGCTCAATATTATCTATGGATCTTCTTACTTTAAATATATTATAAATTGATACAGCATTAACTAAAGTAATAATTATAGTTAGCACTATGTAGAATAATGCAATTTTTCCTCTCAAAGTCTTAATAGAAATCCCTCCCAAGTAAGTAACTTTTTAATGATTCAGATTTATTTTATGGTTATTTTTGTGAATTAGTCAACTAACACTCTACACATTAAATTGGATTAAAGCTACATAAAAGTTAGTATATAGGCTGTAAAGTTCATATTTTGAACTATAGTAAGATAAATATTAGCAAAATATAAATTTAACAAATAATTAGTTTTGTACTATACTTCATTACAGATGGAACGAATTACCATTAACTTATAAATTTCAATAGTGAAATAGGAGGATATTTAATGAGTGAATATAATTATTTTAAAGATTTTAGAAGTAATGTTATAAATCAATATGAACAATGTAATGCCTATAAGTTGCTATGTGACAATGAATCCTACAATCCAAGTAGAGATCTAAATACAGAAGAGGATATTAATCACGTTCCTTTTATTGCAACCACCCTTTTTAAAAAGTCATCAGGGCTATATTCAAATCTTCTTAGAATAAATACAAAAAATCTTGAAAAGTGGACAGTTTCTAGTAGTACAAGCGGAGATCCTAGTGTAGTTGGAAGAAATCTTCCAGATCTTTTAAAAATCCAGGAATTGATGCGTTGCGATAAAAAGACACTTCGACCTCGATTTGATTATGAATGTGTTTTTTATCCAGAACCAGAAGTAATGAGAATGCATAATAGTGAGAATTTGTGTGATAAACCAACAGAGTCCTATATTGGAAACCTCCTTGATTTATTTGATTTTGGTAAAGATACACTTTTCTTATTAAAGCCTTTTGAAGGTAATTTCCAAGTTGATATAGATGAATTTGAGAAGTTTATTACTAATCATAATAATAAAGAAGATTATCTTTTAGTTGGAGGGTCTACCCCAATATTTTATAATACTATTGAATATTTAATGGATAAAATGGAGCCTGTTAACCTTGGAAAGAATGTTTTAATTCATACTGGAGGAGGTGGCTGGGATGGTAGAAAGGGATCTGTAAATATTGGGAATAAAATTGAGAGATGGAGATTTGTAGAAACTGTATCACGTTTTCTCGGGGTACCGGAAGAAAATTTTATTGATTCATATTCTTTTACCGAAAATAGTTTCGTTATAACAGGTCATTATTCAAAGAAGCATAAGGATTATCTCTTCCATGTACCTAGCTGGGGAAGACTAATCATAAGAGATGTAAAGACCCTTAATCCATTAAATAAAGTTGGAAACAAAGGATTTATTCAAGTGTTAAATGCATATGGCACTGATACTTTTGCAGGTGCATCTGTACTTGTAGATGATATTGGCGAAATAGTTTCTACAAAGGAATGCCCAGATTGTGGCAAAGATGAAATGACTATAAAGATTGTTGGAAGAGTTAAAGGAGCCGAAGCTAAAGGCTGCGGTGCAACACTTAATGTATCAGGGGGTAAAAAATGAGAATTGAATATACAGTAGGAAAGACAATTTTAGAAAAGAATATAAATGGGTTAAAGCTAGAATTAAATTGTACAGATGAAGAACAGATAATTAGTGAGATAAAAAGACTTAATTCAAATAAGAAAGCAGTTCATGATATATCTACAGAAAGAACTATAGAAATTTTAGATAAATGTGCTAAATTATGGCTAAACAGAGATTATTCTCAAAAACATATTGATGCTTTGGCTACAATAACCAATCAAAGTCCGCAGCTTGTAGCCTATGAACTTGAAGGAAGTATGTCAATGCTTTTAAGAGAGAACATTGAAAAAGAAATTGCAGAAGAGCTAGGTGATAGTGATGTACTTGATAATTGGGCAGAAACAAGCTATGGGTATTGCCATAGACAGCCTAGAGGATTGATTTTTCATAATGTATCTGGTAATGCATTCATCGTAATACCTGTAAGTATCTCTATGGGCTTATTATCAAAAAATTGTAATATAGTTAAAGTATCCGGAGATGAACCATATTTTGCATATGCCTTTTATCAAAGTTTATGTGAAATTGATAGCAGTATAAAGGATAGACTTTCAGTAACTTATTTTGATAGTTCCTGTTCAAATATATATGAAACTTTAGTAAAAGAAAGTGATTGTGTAGTACATTGGGGCGGAGTATATTCTGGTGGAATAATGGCTGAATTATGCGCTAAATATCAAACACATCTTATTATGCACGGTCCTAAAATTAGTTTTGAGGTAATAGATGAAGAAAAGGACTTGGAAGTTGTTGCACAAAATGTAGGAAGCGATATTGTATTTTGGGAACAAAAGGCTTGTTTATCTCCAAGAATTATTTTTATAAATAAAGATATAGACAGAAAATACTTTGCTTCTAAACTTGCTAAGGCCCTAGAGAATTTATCAAGTGTTTTACCTAAAGCATACTTGAATCCATGGAACTCAGTAAAAACAATACAAGATAGGCAATATTGCTTATTGAAATATGGACTGAAAAATGAAACAAAAGTATATTCTTCAAAGAATGCTGACTATACAGTAGTTTTAAATGAAACATTACCAGATAAAGAAGATATAGATAGGTGCTTTAATAGATTTATTTTTGTTAGCCCTTATGAAAGTAAGGAAGAACTTTATAATTATGTAGAAAAAAACATTAAAGATTATCTTCAAACTATGGGTTATAACGGATCTGATACAGACATTATTGAAAACATGACTCAACTTGGAGTAAGCATTGTAACTAAGCCAGGTTTTATGTCTAGACACTATCCAGGCACATCTCATGATGGAATGTTTAATTTACAAGAAATGACTTATGTAGTAAGCAGGCAACTGTAATAATAATTCTCTATATGGAGGTAAACTAAATGAATTTTAAAGATAAGAACATTATACTCACAGGTGCCTCTTCGGGTATAGGCAATGAGATATTAAAAAAGTTAAGTGTGTATGATGCAAATGTAATAGCAGTTGGTAGAAATGTAGAAAAAATAAAGAACTTTGGAGACTATGTAATACCCTATTCCTGTGATGTATCTAATAAGGAAGAGATGGATAAGCTGTTTGAATATGCAATAACTACCTTAGGTCATGTGGATATATTTATAGCTAATGCAGGTTTTGCCTATTGTGAAGAAATGCTAGAGCCAGATTGGGGTCACATTGAAGCTATATTTAAAACTAACGTAATTTCCCCTATTTATGCTTTTGAAAAAATGAAAAAGCTCAATATGGGAAAAGAATATCATGTAGCTATTACCTGTTCGGCTGTTAGTAAAGTCCCTTTACCAGGGTATTCCTTATACTGTTCTACCAAAAGTGCAGTAGATGGCTTTGGACGTGTTCATAATTATGAAATTAGAGATAAAGGCAGACTTTCACTAATTTATCCTATTGCTACAAGCACTAACTTTTTTAAAAGAGCTGGAGATAAAGCACCAGTGCCTTGGCCAGTTCAGGCACCAGATAAAGTTGCAGAAAGTATAATAAAAGGTATTGAAAAAAACAAAAAATCTATATATCCGTCAAAGGCTTATGCAGTCACCCTTGGCCTTAATAGAATATTACCCTTTTTATATCCCATTTATGCTAGAATTCAAGCAAAAAAATTTATTAAATGGATAGAAACTAAATCCTAATCATTGAAGTTTGCTGGAATAACTTCTTACAACTCAAAATTAGCCTTTCATTCCACTCTTTCAAGAATGGAATGAAAGGCTTACTATTATACTTCTAACACAAACTTCTCAATAGCCTTCGCTACTCCATCATTGTTATTAGTATCAGTAATATATTTTGCAGCTTCTTTCACGAACTCATCTGCATTTCCCATAGCAACTCCAAGTCCTGCAAATTTAATCATAGATAAGTCATTTTCACTATCTCCTATACAAATAACCTGTTCACGATTTATTCCATAATAATCAGCTAAAATTTTAACCGCATTTCCCTTTGATACTCCCTTATTTGTTACTTCAAAATTATCGAAATGGGAACTTACCACTTCAAAATCGTCCATATCTCTTAATGATATTTTTGCTTTTCGGATTTTTTCTGTATCCTTATCTACCCCTATACCTTTGAAAATTTCAGTTTCATATTTCTTAAATACCTCATCCCAATCCTTCACGAGCTCTACTTTAATCTGTTTATCCTTTGGTAGTGTTTTATTAACCGCCGCATAAAAACCTGTGGAGTATGTTAAATTTTCCGTAAAAATCGTATCATTGGTATAAAAATGAGGATAAATATCATACTTCCTAAACACAGATAGCAGTTTCTTGCATTTTTCCACACCTAACGCTACATTGTAAACTACTTCATCACTATCCTTTTCTATAATGTAGGCACCATTTGCAGCTATTACCGGTGATTTAACCCCCAAGAGATCCGAGAAAAAATCAGCAGAAGCAAAAATCCTACCTGTACATACTGCAATCCTTACGCCCTTTTTGCTAGCGAGCCTTATAGCTCTAAGATTCCTTTCACTAATAGTTTTTTTATCATTTAGAAGCGTACCATCCATATCTATACATATCAATTTATAATCCATATTTTCCATTCTCCTTCTTAAGTTTTT
>DAVZGU010000073.1:0-7509 GCA_052274215.1 Clostridium sp.
ATGCCTTGAAAATAATTACATAAAGTATTAAAATATATTTACGTTTGACCATCATATCCTAAAAAACAATGAGATAATGTAATTAAAATGCTTAAAACTAGCAGTTACACAAAAGTAATAGAGGCAACAACTAAATGCAATAGTACTTTAATAAGAGAAATGAGAAAAAAGGTTTCAATAAATAAAACTTAAAAGTTCGATTTTTTTGATGACAATATCTAGACATTAAGGGCTTAGTTAAATTTAACTAAACCATTTTAAATAGTAATTTTAATGTTTTTTTTAATCTAAACAATATATAATTTATGAAAGAAGAGGTGAATCTTGTGGATAACGAGAAACAGAAATTAAGTGTTAAAGTAGCAAAACTTTATTATCAGTCAGACTATAGCCAACAGCAAATAGCATCACAACTTAGAATATCGAGACCTACTATATCAAGACTTCTTCAATATGCCAAAGATAAGGGTTATGTTAAAATTAGCATTAATGATCCATTTTCTGATTTAGATATAGTTTCAAGTAAGCTAAAAGAAAAATATGGATTAAATGATATTCGTGTTGTCTTCTCGCCACGGGATGATTATGGTTCCAGTCTGGAATACATTAGTAAAGAAGCAGCAGAATACTTACATGAAACCATAAAAAACGGAGATATTATTGGTGTAACTTGGGGAACGACAATGTATGAAATTGCCAAAAAACTTATTCCACAAAATATTAAAGGTGTGGAAGTAGTTCAGCTAAAAGGTGGAATTAGTCATTCAAAAGTAAAAACATATGCATATGAAACAATTAGTCTTTTTGCTGAGGCATTTGAGACATTACCGAGATATTTGCCATTGCCAGTAATTTTTGATAGTTACATTATAAGAGAAATGGTGGAGAAAGATAATAATATTAAAAATAGTATAGAAATGGGTATTCAAGCTAATGTAGCTATTTTTACAGTTGGTACTGTTCGAGATGAAGCTTTACTTTTTAGATTAGGTTATTTAAATGATAAAGAAAAATATAATTTGAAACAAAAAAGTGTAGGTGATATTTGCTCTCGTTTTTTAGATGAAAATGGCGAAATTTGCAATCACGAAATTAATAATCGCACCACGGGAATATCTATTGATACGCTTAAGCAAAAAGAGAAATCTATTCTAGTTGCTTGTGGTAAATTAAAATTAAATGCAATCCGAGCAACATTAAAAGCTAAAATTGCAAATATTTTGATTACAGATCAATATACTGCAAAAGAACTTCTAAAATAATTACTGAACATAATTTCCACGTATAGCTTTACAAACGTTCAAAAAAGCCTTATTATAAAATTATAATAAGGCTTTAAAAGGAGGATTATAATTAATATGGAATATGAAAAATTAGTTTCTTATGCTTTAGAGGCAAGAAAAAATGCATATGCTCCTTATTCTAATTTTAAAGTTGGTGCAGCTGTACTAACTGATGATGGAAAGATATTTACAGGGTGTAATATTGAAAATGCATCATATGGTGCTTCTAATTGCGCAGAAAGAACGGCAATATTTAAGGCAATTTCTGAAGGTTACAAAACTATTAAAACAATAGCCATTGTAGGAGTACAAAATGACTATACTTATCCTTGTGGCATTTGTAGACAGGTAATAGCCGAATTTTCAACAGCCAATACTAAAATAATTTTAGGTAAAAATGACACTGAATTTTTAGTTAAAACATTAGACGAAATCTTACCAGGAGCTTTTACTAAAAAAGATTTAAAGAAGTAAAAAAATATAGTGTTACCTATTAAAATTAATAGATAATTAGATTGAAATTAAATTAAACAGGTTTTATATTATCTAAAAAAAAATAAAGCTAACTTAAAATCATATTTCTATAATTGTTTAAATCAAAACAATTATAGAAATATGATTTTTGTTTTAAGAATTTAATTATACGAGAACTAGGGGTATGTGTAGTAATGGAACAGACCCCAACTATTATATTTGCAAAACAAAAATTTAAAACACTTACAATCTAATTATAAAATGTTTTTGATTGAGATATATGAACAAAGTTTCATTTATCTATTTACAAATGTTCAAATATGTTTTATCATAAAAGTATGATAGAAATAAAAAGGAGATTTACAATGAATATTGCTACAATTATTGATCATACTGAACTTAAACCAGATGCAACAAAAAAACAAATTTTACAATTAATTAAAGAGGCACAAACAAACAAATTTGCGTCTGTTTGTGTAAATCCAAGATGGGCTAAACAAGCAAGTCAGGGACTAAAAGAAAGTGGAGTTAGTGTATGTGTTGTTATAGGATTTCCACTTGGTGCAAATACAACTGAAACAAAAGCATTTGAAGCAAGCGATGCCATTAAAAATGGAGCAACAGAAGTTGATATGGTTATTAGCATTGGTGAACTAAAGGATAAAAATTATACATATGTTGAGCAAGATATTAAGGCTGTTGTAGAAGTTGCAAAAGGTAAAGCACTTGTAAAAGTTATTATTGAAACTTGTCTTTTAACAAAAGATGAAAAAATAAGAGCTTGTGAGTTAGCTAAAAAAGCAGGCGCAGATTTTGTAAAGACATCAACAGGATTTTCAAAAGGTGGAGCTACTGTTGAAGATGTTAAACTTATGCGAGATACAGTAGGTACAGAAATGGGTATTAAAGCTTCTGGTGGTATTCATACTAAAGAGGAAGCTACAAAAATGATTGAAGCTGGTGCAACTCGTATAGGTACAAGCTCTGGTATTTCTATCATTTCTTAATTAAAATGGAATTAGAAGTAATAATACTATGTATTAATTAATGGAATAGCTAACTTTTATATTTATAATTTGTTGAATTATAAATATAAAACTTGATGTTTAAGTTACAAATAAGAATAATAGTCAGTTTAATTTTTCTTAATGTAATCGTTATATAATCAAAAACTAAACTTATACTACTTACAGGAGGAGCACCAAAATGAAATATATTATTGGCATCATCGGACTAATTTTTGTTTTAGGGGTTGCATGGATTACTAGTATTGATAAAAAGAAGGTAAAATACCGACCTATCATTATAATGGTTATTCTACAATTCATATTGGGGCTTATCTTACTAAATACTGAAGTTGGTAACTATTTAGTAGGTGGAATAGCAAATGGTTTTCAATTATTACTTCAATGTGCTGCACAAGGTGTAAATTTTGTATTTGGTGGGTTAGTTAATGCTAATCAAACAACATTTTTTATTAGTGTTCTTTTACCCATTGTCTTTATTTCTGCCTTAATAGGAATATTACAGCATTGGAATATATTGCCGTTTATTGTGAAATATATTGGTTTAGCTTTAAGTAAAATAAATGGCATGGGTAAACTAGAATCATACAACGGAGTAGCAGCCGCTATTCTTGGTCAATCAGAAGTATTTATTTCTGTAAAAAAAGAACTTGGCCTATTACCAGAGCGTCGACTTTATACCCTTTGTGCCTCAGCAATGTCTACGGTATCTATGTCTATAGTTGGTTCATATATGGTTCTTATAAAACCTAGATATGTTGTAACCGCGCTTGTTCTAAATCTATTTGGTGGATTCATTATATCTTCAATTATAAATCCGTATACAGTAACACCAGCGGAAGATATTTTAGTAGTCCAAGAAGGAGAAAAACAATCATTTTTTGAAGTTCTCGGTGAATATATTATGGATGGCTTCAAGGTAGCAATCATAGTTGGTGCTATGTTAATTGGATTTGTGGCAATAATTGCTATGATTAATATGATCTTCAAAGGGATTTTTGGTATTTCTTTTCAAGATGTGCTTGGATATTTATTCTCACCATTCGCTATTTTAATGGGAGTTCCTTTCAAAGAGGCAGTACCAGCTGCAAGTATAATGGCTACAAAATTAGTATCTAATGAATTTGTTGCAATGATGAACTTAGCAAGTGGTACAGTACATTTAACTGTGAGAACAACGGCTATTGTTTCTGTATTTTTAGTTTCTTTTGCTAACTTTTCATCTATTGGAATTATATCAGGGGCTGTAAAAGGACTCAATGAAAAACAAGGGAATGTCGTTGCTAGATTTGGTCTAAAACTACTATTTGGTGCAACTTTAGTAAGTATACTAACAGCAACTGTTGTTGGGTTAATTGTATAAGATAAAAAAAGGAAGGTATTATAATGGAAAAATTTAAAAGAATCCATATTATAGTTATGGATTCTGTCGGTATTGGTGCATCACCAGATTCAGTGGACTTTGACGATTTTAACGTTAATACAGTAGCCCACATTGCTGAGAAGAAAAATGGTTTGAATATGCCCAATATGTCAGCACTTGGGTTATCAAATATTTACGAAATAAAAGGCATAGAAAAATCTATTCATCCCAAAGCTTACTATGCAAAAATGCAAGAAGCTTCTTGTGGCAAAGATACATTGACAGGTCATTGGGAGATGATGGGGTTATATATTGATAAACCATTTCGTATTTTCTTAGATGGTTTTCCAAAGGGACTAATTGGAAAAATTGAAACTTTCTCTGGTAGAAAAATCATAGGGAATAGACCTGCTAGTGGAACAGAAATCATAAAAGAACTAGGCGAAAGACAGCTTAAAACTGGAGAGCTAATAGTATACACATCAGGAGATTCAGTGCTTCAAATTGCTGCAAATGAAGAAATAATACCCTTAGATGAATTATATAAAATTTGTGAGTATTGCCGCAAGATAACACTAGATGAACCATATAAGTTAGGGAGAATTATTGCTAGGCCATTTGTAGGCAAAACTGCAGATACATTTAAAAGAACTTCTAATCGTCATGATTATGCATTAAAACCTTTTAATAAAACAGTAATGAATTATTTGAAAGATGCTAATCTAGACTCTATTGCAATCGGGAAAATTTCAGATATATTTCTTGGAGAAGGCGTTACAAAAACAATTAGAACTACATCTAACAAGGATGGTATGGATAAATTAATCGCATTATTAGATGAAGAATTTCATGGCATTAGTTTTATTAATCTAGTGGACTTTGATGCAGTCTACGGACATCGTCGTGATCCAATTGGTTATGGGGAAGCATTAGAAACATTTGATAAAAGATTACAAGAAGTTTTTGAAAAATTACAAGAGGATGACTTATTATTAATTACAGCAGATCATGGAAATGACCCAACTTATCGAGGAACAGATCATACAAGGGAATTTGTCCCATTACTTGCTTATTCAAAACGATTCAAGGAAGGAAAAAATCTAGGAGTACGTAAAACGTTTGCTGATATAGGGGCAACTGTTGCTTATAATTTTAATGTACAAATTCCTAAATATGGTGAAAGTTTTTTACAAAAATTAAAATAAAAGGGTGGTAATAAAAATGAGAATGGTAGATGTGATTTCAAAAAAACGTGATGGCAATGAATTAACAACTGAAGAAATTAATTTCTTTATAGAAGGTTATGCTAAAGGAACAATTCCTGATTATCAAGCAAGTTCGCTTGCAATGGCTATTTATTTTCAGGACATGAATGACCGTGAGAGATCAGATTTGACAATGGCTATGGTTAACTCTGGTGAAACTATTGATTTATCAGGAATTGAAGGTATAAAAGTAGATAAACACTCAACTGGGGGTGTAGGCGATACAACAACATTAGTACTCGCACCTCTAGTTGCGGCTTTAGATATACCTGTTGCTAAAATGTCTGGACGAGGACTTGGACATACTGGCGGAACAATTGATAAATTAGAGTCTATTAGTGGGTTCCATGTAGAGATTACAAATGATCAATTTATTGATTTAGTTAACCGTGACAAAGTTGCTGTTATTGGTCAAACAGGAAATTTAACTCCTGCAGATAAGAAATTATATGCACTTCGTGACGTAACTGGGACTGTTAACTCAATTCCACTTATTGCTAGTTCGATTATGAGCAAAAAAATCGCATCAGGTGCTAATGCAATAGTTCTAGATGTTAAAACAGGTGCAGGAGCTTTCATGAAAACAGATAAAGATGCAGAAAATTTGGCTCATGCAATGGTCCAAATAGGTAATAATGTAGGAAGAAACACTATAGCAATAATTTCTGATATGTCACAACCTTTAGGGTTTGCAATTGGTAATGCCCTAGAGGTAAAAGAAGCCATTGATACATTAAAAGGAGAAGGCCCTGAAGATCTTACAGAACTTGTCTTAACTCTTGGAAGTCAAATGGTAGTGCTTGCTAAAAAAGCACTAACATTATGTGATGCAAGAAAAATGCTAGTTGAAGTAATAAAAAATGGTAAGGCCTTAGCGAAATTTAAAGTATTCGTTAAAAATCAAGGCGGAGATGCATCGATTGTGGAAAATCCTGAAAAATTACCACAAGCAAAATATAAAATTGATGTGCCAGCAAAACAAAGTGGTTTTGTATCTAATATGGTAGCTGATGAGATTGGTATTGCGGCAATGTTGCTCGGTGCAGGGAGGGCAACAAAAGAGGATAAAATTGATTTAGCAGTAGGACTAATGCTACGCAGAAAAGTGGGTGACAAGGTAGAGAAAGGAGAAACTCTTGTAACTATCTACGCAAATCGTGAAAATGTAGAGGATATAAAAGCTAAAATATATGAGAATATTTCTATTAGTGATCATGCAACCAAACCAACGTTAATTCATGAAGTAATTACAGAATAAATGTATTAACTCATAAATATAATAAGAAAAATTCTTATTTATTAAGAAAGAAAGAAGATGAGATTATCGATGCTTTAAATTGTAGTGCTATAAGCATTGGGTTACTATCAAGGCTTTGATTATACTAAGTACTAAGATTGGAGTTATGGCATGGGTTGGGTTTATGGGATGCACCAGTTACTATGCTACTGGTGATCATTTTGTAAAAGGATGGAAAAAATCTGTGATATGTAATATATCCGGAGTTTTGTGGGCTATGTTGACCATACAAGTTTCAAAAATTCTTTCTATACATGAATTAGTAGCTGTTATGACTGCCATAATCTCATTTTTTATAATTGCACAAGTGAAAAATTCTTTTTTAGAATTTATTTCAGGAAATTTTTTAGGTTGTGCTTCCACTTTTGGAATGAATGGAGAGTGGGAAGCTACAATAATAGCTTTATTAATGGGATCAGTCTTAGGAATAACATCAGATGTTGGTGGAATTTTGATTAAAAAACAAAATAAAACCTCTTATAAAATCTACTCTTTTATTATATTTTATCATTTAGAACGTAATTCGCATGTTATGAAATCTTATACAATCAAACCTTTATTAGACTAAAATATGTATTGCAATTGAGAAAAGCAAAATGTTTTAAAGGTAAAGCATGAAAAATTTGATCTCGACAACTTTTGAGAGTTTCCTTATTGGGTGGAATGATTAATTTTTGATAATCCTTCAACAATAAGACGAAATAATTGGTTATCTTTTTAAAATCTGCCTTGATGCGAATGTAACACAATTGTGTTGATATGCTTCCCTTAATGATCTATACCCTTAAAAGTATACAAATAA
>DAVZGU010000074.1:0-7470 GCA_052274215.1 Clostridium sp.
TGATTTTTTAATATACTATCTAGATTACTATAGTCAAATGTTGTATTCATTTTTCTCCCCCTTGTAAATTAAAAAAATCCAAATGTATTTTACAATATATCACCGTGGTAACGTTTCTATAAAGCTCCTAACTGTATATTTTAATATAAGAACATCAAATTTCGCATTTACCACTTGCTTTAAAACTAGCCAACTTTTCTAAATATAACAATATTTTATTTGCAACTATTGCGAGTCCTGCAGACATTATGGTTCCCCATAATATTTTAGGAAGGTAATTCATCCGAAGTCCATCAAACAAAATAACTCCTAACCCACCAGCATTTATTACCGAGGCAATAGTCGCTATGGAAATGGTAGTTACAGTAGCAATTCTTATTCCCCCAATTATTATTGGAAGAGCTAACGGCATTTGTATTTTCAAAAATAACTGAAAAGAATTAAAACCCATCCCTTTCCCTGCCTCTATAATAGATGAATCTATAGACTGAAAGGCTGCAAATATATTTCTAACTAGAATGTACTGATTATAGATTACTAAAACAAAAATTGCTGTTCCTTTTCCAAGGCCTAATACAGGTATTAATAAAGCAAATAATGCTAGACTAGGCACAGAATAAATAACCCCTAAAGAGGATAAAACTACTACAGATAAAACTTTTGACCTTAAAATCAAAAGGGATAGAGGGATTGCAATCACGAGAGATATTGAGATACTTAGTGATACAATTTGAAGATGCTGTAGCAGCAAAGTTAACATATTATCATGATACTTATATAAATACTCTATCATGCATATCCCCCCTGTTCACTGGCTTATTTTTAATTGCTCAAGTGTTATTTTGCCAACAGCTTCATGATTATCCTTCTCAACAATCAAATGATCGATATTTTTTTTAAGAAAATATGATAACAAATGTTGCAAATCCTCATTTTCATTAACTCTTGTGTCATCTTCCATTGTTTTTGAATCCAAAGGAATCATTACAGAACTCGCACGTACAAACTTAAGTTTTTGAATAATATTCTCTGAAGAGACCAAACGGGTAACAAATTCATTTGCTGGATGAAATAATATATTGTACGGTGTATCAAACTGCTCAATTCTTCCTTTATCCATAATCATTACTTTATCTCCCAATTTGAAAGCTTCATTAACATCATGAGTTACAAAGAGAATTGTCTTATTAAGCTTTTTTTGAATTCTTAGGAGTTCCTCTTGAAGATTTAGTCTAGTTATAGCATCTATCGCTCCAAAAGGCTCATCCATAAGCATTATTTCAGGATCGGCAGCCATGGCTCTTGCTATTCCAACTCTTTGCTGCTGGCCTCCTGACAATTGCCTTGGATATCTTTTTTTGAAATCTTTAGAAGGAATGCTTACTAAATCCAACAATATATCAACTCTTTGAGCTATGTCTTTCTTTTTCCACCTTAAAATATTCGGAACTGTAGCAATATTTTCCTCCACAGTCATATGAGGAAATAGCCCAATTTGTTGAATAACATATCCAATTTTCTGCCTATGCTTTTCCGCAGGAATATTTTTAATGTTTTCTTTGAAAAACAATATTTCCCCTGAGCTTGATTCGTATATTCTATTTATCATTTTTAAAAATGTGGTTTTACCTGAACCCGAAGTTCCAAGTATTGTTATAAAACTACCTTCTTCAATACTGGCACTTACATCTGTTACAGCATATTGCTCTGAACCCTTAAATTTTTTGCTTACTTTTACAAATTCAATTGCTACCCTTTTCAAAAGATTTACCTCCTTCCGTGTATATCCATTTTCTATTTTGCTAATTCCTTTTCAAAAAAATTCTTAGATACCTCTGCGTATTCTTTTTTATCTATGTCTACTTCTGAATTTAATTTTATTATTGACACGTTGTCAATTTTGCTTGTAACCTTATTTAAAATATCTTTTATTTGAGGATTCTTTTCAAGAAGGTCTTGCTTTATAACTGGGGCTATGTTGTACGGTGGCCATGCATTCTTATCATCTTCGAGAATCGCAAACTCAGTTTTACTTAATTGTCCTTCTGTTGTATATGCTACAGCAACATCTGCTTTATCATTATGAAGCACATCATATTTAATTCCATTATCATAGATCTTTTCATCTTTAAATTTAAAATGCCCGTAAGCCTTTGTCAAAGCTTGCAGTCCATCTAATCTTTCATCAAATTGACCTTGAGATGCAAATCTTATACTTCCTGCTCTTTTTTGAAGATCGGTTATAGTGTGAATATTATATTTATCAGATGCCCTCTTGGAAATCACTAATCCCTGCCCATCATTTGCAGAAGATGGATCAAGCCAAATCAATTTAAATTTCTCCTTGTATTTCGTTGAAACCTCGTCATAAACTTCCTTTGAATCAAACTTTGGCTGCTGCTTTAAAACGGATAATAACCCTGTACCAGTATACTCAGGGTAAAAATCAATATCTCCGTTTACAAGTGACGTATGAACCACAGCACTGCCAAGATTAAATTTTCTGTAAACTTTATAACCTTCTTTTTCTAAAGCAATTGCATATAATTCAGATAAAATTAAAGATTCTGTAAAATCTTTAGAGCCAACTTTTATTGTAGGTTTACTTTTAGTTTGCGATGTATTTGGATCACTAGACGAAGTACTCCTTTTAGAACAGCCAGTTAAAACTGAAACTACAACCAATGCTGTTAATACGGAAACTACGGCTAAGCTTTTTAATCTCTTATTCATAACTACTCACTCTCCTAACATAGTATTCTTTAGTCTCTTTGATATTTTGTTATACTTTGCTCTAACATAAATAGCAACATTTCCGCGATTACCGAAAGTAGTGCAACTGTTGCTCCCCCTATTATTAATATTCTAAAATCATTCATCCCAAGCCCCGTGAAGATGAAATCCCCTAGTCCTCCAGCGCCTATATAAGAAGCTAAAGTAGCACTAGCAATTACTTCAACCGCAGATGTTCTAACCCCTGTAATTATTAATGGCAGTGCTAATGGAATTTCAATTTTATAAAGCATTTTCTTGTAATCCATCCCCATTCCTTCAGCACTTTCTAGAACAGATGCATCAATATTTTTTATTCCTAAATAGGTATTTATAAGTATCGGTGGTATGGCTAAAATCACAAGTGCCAATAGTGCTGGGAAGAATCCCGTTCCGAGTATCGGCATAACTAGCACTAAGATTGCAAGGCTTGGAATAATCCTAAAAAAATTAAATATATTCATTATAGGCTGTGATGCTTTCATAAATTTAGCACATATAATTCCCAAAGGTACCGCTATTATAATACTTATTAAAACTGCTATAACACTAATATTAATATGAATTCTCACTGCTTCATAGTATTTATCAATGTGATTTAATAAATAGTCCATAACCTCATGCAACATTTTCATCTATCCTTTCTAAAAAGTAATTTCTACTTATAACTTTTATAACTTTATTTATTAAAAATGTTTTAGTACATTAACTCATACATATAATTGTATGAGCTAATGCACTAAAATAATTACACTTATCGCAAAAAATCATAACAGCCAATTTATATAAGAAACTATAAACTGGCTGCTGCTCAGGGTCTAATAAATTTTCTATTTTTGTAATTCAGGTACAATATTAGGTGGTATTTCTCCTTGCAGTGCTTTAACAAGATTTTGCGCAGCTATCATCGCCATATCAAAACGAGTCTTTTGCGTTGCTGATCCTATATGTGGAATCGTAACTACATTCGACATTTTAAGTAGTGGATTTTCAGGATTAACTGGCTCTTTTTCATACACATCCATACCTGCGCCATAAATTTTTTTACTTTGAAGTGCTTCAATAAGAGCCTGTTCATTTACTGTTTGACCCCTAGATGCATTGATAAATATGGCAGTATCCTTCATTATATTAAACTCCTCAAAATCTATAAGGTGGCGCGTTTCATCATTAAGTGGAGTCATTAATACAATGAAATCAGAGTTCGCTAGAAGTGATTTAAAATCGCAATATTTAACGCCTAGTCTTTCCTCTACATCCTTTTTTCTGTTTCTGTTGTAGTAGCAAACTTCCATATCAAATCCAAGTTTTGCCCTTTTAGCTACTGCTTCTCCTATTCTACCCATACCAATTATGCCTACCGTTGAGTGGTGCACATCTGTTCCGTAGAGTGTTTCCTTATCATCTTTAGTCCATTTACCTTCCTTTACATATCTGTCTAATTCCGCAATTCTCCTTGCGCAAGATAACATCAGTCCAAATATTAAATCTGCAACAGTATCATCTAAAACACCTGGAGTATTCGTACCTATAATATTTCTCTCTTTCATTACTTGTAAATCAAAGTTATTATATCCAACTGTAACATTGCTAATAGCTCTTAATTTAGGAGCCCTATTTAATAGTTCTTGATTAATACAAAAATCGGATAATAATGCACCTTCTTTATCAGAGAGTTTATCTAACAGTTCACTTCTTGAAACTTCTTTTTCTCCCTCCCATTTTTCATAATCACAAAATCGTGCAATATAATTTTCTACTTCTTTAGGTATACGCTGAGCAATATATATTTTAGGTTTATTCATGATCTTCCTCCTTAAAATTATTATTAATAATAATTTCTACTATTCCTTTTTTTCTTTATTATACATAAAAATACCCTTCAATGTAGATTTTTTTTTATTTATCTACTCTACAATGTATTTTTAAGAGGTAATATATTTTTATCTTTTTATTAGAGTGGTATAATGTTTCTAAAACATATTGCAGTAAATGCTATGAATGACAATAAATAAACAATATAAATAATCTAGTATACCTAATCAAAAAATATTAGATTAAAAGTATAGAATGGTGGTAATAATATGAAGGATTCTTTTAATATTATAATTGATGAGGCCTCGGAAGGCCTCATAGTGGTTGACCCAAATGGAGTAATTAAATGTTATAACAGAATGGCTAAAGAGATATTTGGAATTATATATAACCAGGGCATAGGGCATTCTGCTGGCAGTATCGTAGAAAATGATATTGTAATAATCGCTGATACAATGCTTGGTGAGGATGATGGTGGGCTAACTCTCGAAGACTTAAAAAATATAGGAGTATCTTCTCAAAAATTGAAACAAGGAGATGCCTTTGTTTCAATAGGCATTATGGGAGATAAATCATACAATGGTGTAATAGAATATACTTCTTCTAGAGAAAGTACTCTGTATCTGGAAAACAGATATTCTAAAAATAAACTAACTGCATCTATTGATTTTTGTAATAGGGTGGCGGTTATATCTATAAATGATATTAAATATACACTTAATTATACGAAGTCCATAGGACATATGGTAGTTTTATGTGGCAATACAGGTAAAGTGAAATTTTATCAGGCTAGAGGCTACACCAGTAGGCGAGATGATATAAAAAAGCTCCTTAATGGAACCATATTTGCTTCAAAGGGAGATTATAACTATACAATTGATGTGGTTGGACGCAGTATTTTTGATGTTCACCCTAAAGAAACTAATATAAATATTGTAGATTTTGTAGAAGCCGCAAAAGGTAAATCTATTTCTTATACTAATCAGATTAAGGACATAAATGGCCGGTCTACAAGATGCTCTTTAGTTCAACTAAAGGATGATAACAAAGTTATAGGTGCCTTATTAAAGGTTCAAGACATAACTGAGCTTGAAAATATAATTAAAGAAAGAGACTATGCTATAGCCTCTCTTAATGAGGCTGAAAACAAACTTAAAGATAATGACGAATTCAGAAGGATTATTGGACAAAGTGATAGCATAAAGGATGTAAGAAAGCTTGCCAGAAAGGCATCAGAAATAGATTCTACAGTACTTTTGTTAGGCGATAGTGGTACAGGAAAGGGCCTGGTGGCAGAGTGCATACATAAAAGTAGTAGAAGAAATAATAAGCCATTTATATATGTGAATTGCGCTTCTATACCCAAGGACTTAATAGAAAGTGAGCTCTTTGGATATGAAGGTGGCGCATTCACCGGTTCAAAAAAAGAAGGTAAAAAGGGTCTATTTGAGGTTGCTCATGAGGGGACTATTTTTCTCGATGAAATAGGTGATATACCCTTATATATGCAAGCAAAGCTACTACACGTCTTGCAAAGCAAACGATTTAATAGAGTCGGTGGTACACACTATATAGAAGTTGACGTGAAAATTATAGCTGCAACTAATAAGGATTTAGATGTAGCTGTAAAGCAGGGAGAATTCAGAAGAGATTTATATTATAGGATTAATGTTTTCCCTATTTTTATACCACCGTTAAGATTAAGAAAGGAAGATATTTATACGTTGATTATGTATTTGACCCCTAAGATTTGCAAAAGAGCGGGCTGTGAAGAGAAAAGAATATCAGCGGAAGTGATAAAAAAAATGCTTATGTACGATTGGCCAGGAAACGTCAGAGAGGTTGAAAATGTTCTTGAAAGGGCAATAAACGTATCTGATGAGCATACAATTTTTACGAAGGATATAAGCATCATACCCTCAGCGAAAGACTCAGAAACCTATAGCTTTGGATATTCTCTTAAGGGTGCAATCGAAATTGCAGAGCGAAAAGCTATTGAAAATGCACTAAAAATCGCAGCTGGAGATAAAATCGAAGCTATGAGGATACTTAACATAAGTAAATCAGGCTTTTATGAAAAACTTAAGAGGTATAATCTTCAAAACAAAATCAATGATTGATATGGATCATTGATTTTATTTTGAAGCCATTCTAATAAACAAAATAAGTCTAAAACTGTGGAATTGGTCCAAAATATTGGATTCGGTCTGAAAATAACACTTTTCGGAGTTCATAAAAATTTAGAACGGACTTTTCCAATATCTTGGACGCATTAACAAACTTAATCTTTGATTTATATAACTTTCCTGTATTGGCATGATAATTGCTAATTTATAAATGCAATAACACTTTAAATCAATAAGAAAGTAATTTCACAAAAATCAACCAGGAGGTGTTTTCATGAAAAGAAATTATTTAAATGTAAATGAAAAAGGGCATCTAGAGTTTTTTGGATGCGATACAATAAAATTGGCAGGAGAATTCAAGACGCCTCTTTATGTTATGAGTGAAGACGGAATAAGACAGAGTTGTAAACAGGTGCGCGAGCATTTTATGGATAAATACCCCAATACGCTCGCTTTATATGCCAGCAAAGCTTTCAGCAATATTGCCATGTGCAAAATAATAAAGGAAGAAGGTCTGGGCATAGATGTTGTATCAGGTGGAGAATTATATACTGCATGTAAATCTGGCTTCCCAATGGAAAAGGTATATTTTCATGGCAACAATAAATCGCAAGAAGAGATTGAACTTGGTATAGATAATAATGTTGGCTGCTTTGTTATCGATAGCTTTCATGAAGTGAAACTTTTACAAAAAATAGCCAGAAATAAGGGTGTTATAGTAAGGGCTATTTTAAGAATATCCCCTGGCATTTCAGGT
>DAVZGU010000075.1:0-7389 GCA_052274215.1 Clostridium sp.
AAAACCTGTCTCTCGCGCTATTTCTTCAATCTCATCTTTTGAAAAACATCTTTTAAGTTCATCTGAAAAAACCTTTATATCTTCATTCAATTTTGATCTTTCTTCTGTCATTTATACATTCCCCCGCAGATGTCTTTTTACTGACATTTCAATGATAACATTTTAACAAATAGGGGGCATCATTTTTATATGATTTTCTAGCTTGATGGCTATGGGGTATGGCAACTATTCATGGTGCGTCCCGACAGGGCGTATATTCTAGCAGGTGTAAATCCTGCCAAAGTAAGGTCTAGCAAATCGCTTTGAGCCAGAAACATTTGAATTTCTTGGGCTTACACACTACTGTAGTAAAAGCAGAAGAGGATACTTTAAGTTAAAATGGAAAACATACTCAAAGAAATTTCGTGCCAAAGTTAATGACTTCAATAAATGGATAAAAGAAAATAGAAATCTTCCATTAGGTCTAATATGGAAAAAGGTAAATCAAAAATTAAGAGGTCATTATAACTATTATGGTGTTAGTGATAATTGGGGTAACTTACTGAAATACAAAAGGCAAATCATAAAAGCAATGTTGTACTGGTTAAAGAGGAGAAGCCAACAAACCAAGTTAAACTGGGATACAATGGTCAAATTATTAGAACATTACCCATTAATAGATCCAAGACCTCATTCTTTAGTTAATCTAAATCCTACTTATGTGTAAATAGGTTTATATGGGGAGCCGGATGCCTTAATTGGGCACGTCCGGTTCTGAAAGGGGCGGTATCTGTGAAGATTACCGTCTACTTACCTAAAAATGGGCCATTCCCAATTTTATGTAAAAATTCAAGTTTTTTTATTGAAACTATCCTCCCGTAAACGACCTTTTATAGTTCTTAATTACTAATTAGGTATGTAGACCTATTAATGTTATATTAACAAGTTCTATAACTCAGTATCGTAATCAAGGTACTGATATATCTATAATTTAACGTTTATGGTACTTTGTATTTCAATGATAATTTCAAAATAATGTTAAATGGACTAAATTAGGTAAATAGAGTACAAAGCAAGCAACGTGAGTGATAGAAAAACGGAAATAATTCTAATCACCCTCGCTAGGGAGCCATATATCCACTTTTGATAGTAATCATCAGGAGATTGGAGCAAATTTGCGAGCGTTGCGTGAACAATTAAAGCAAACGGAGTATTATCAACTATTATAACCACTCTGCCATCGTAAAGTGCTACTGCTACAACAATCAGGTCTTTTAGTACTTTGGACTTGTGGGAAAATAGACCATTCATTGTCTTCAATTAATTGTTCTATATACCCACTGTCTAAAAATGCGTCAACATTTATCCGACCTAACCTCTCATTTAATTTGTCTAGGACATCTTTATTTACAATATCATTTATATACATAACTACAGTATCTGTTTTAGATCTTGCCCCAAAAACTTTAGATACTATTTTAAACCTAGTATCCTTTATTCTTCTTCTTACAAGAGCAGTATTAAACCTTAATGTTTCAGTGAAACCATCTCTCCCTCCTCTTATGGCCGTCTCTCCAGAAGGTTCTCCAATGCCTCTTACAGGCCAAAGCCTTGAAGCAATTACAATGCATGATGCCATAGTTTCAATTGATAAAATGGTATCACCCGAAAGCACAGAATTAATTGCTTTATTTAAATCTTTTTCCTCTCTAATATCTGTAACAGTAAGTATTTTATCCTTAATATCCCTGATGCCTTTGATCTCATCTTTTTCAATCATTAAAGTTTAAAGAATAAAATCATTCAAGAGTATTTTATCTCCCATCCCATCATCGTACATGAGAAAAGCTTTATATTTTCCAATATTAAATTCCCTAGAAATAATATCAGAATTATCCTTAAGTAGGTTTTTTATGTATATAAGATTATCATTCAAATCCACTGAGATATCAGCTTTAATAGTTTCCTTCAAATTGCATCACTTCCACACAAATTTGTTCCATAAATATTTTTAGTCTATCAATATTAATTATTCATAATTATTTTGACATTCATACGTTTCTTTTATTAAGTATAGCCTCTGGCTTTTCAAATTCTATATTTGATCAAGTAAATCGCAAAAGGTTTACTTTTTTTATTCGCCCCAAAATATTGGTTACTTGTACCACATGAATTTGAAACATTTTACCGTTTTCCACATATATTGAGTATTAAATCAGTAAAAATTCAATATTTTTTCTGAACTAACTATTTATATATTATTATGAATGGTTCAGAAGGGAAATTAAAGAAGGAATATGTAATGACTATGTTATATGATCGAACACCAGGACTGGTGAGTGTAATCATCTCTGCATATAATTATGCCTGTTATCTTGTTGATGTTCTTGAAAGTTTAAAAAAACAGACCTATCTTGCAATAGAGATTCTTGTGATAGATGACTATTCAGGGGATGATACAGAAATTGTTGTAAATGAGTGGTTTGATGCAAATCGGGACAGATTTAATGACTGTATATATATAAGACTTCCAAGAAACCTTGGCGCTGAGTGGGCTGTAAATATTGGCCTATGCCTATCAAAAGGAGAATATGTTGTACTTCATGATGCTGATGACATTAGTCATGAAGAAAAAATTGAAAAGCAAGTCAAATATTTTCAAGAAAATCCTGATACTGCGGCGTTAGGTACATCATATTCGATTTTTCACGATGATATATCAAATAGTGTAGATTCAAGCAACTGGCTTAGCTTTGATGCGGAGACTATTGAAAAAAACTACAAGGGTAAAACCGTCCACTGTGTATGTTATGGAACACTAATGATTAAGGCATATATCATTGACGAAATAATTGGGTTTAACAAAGCGGTCTTGATTGCTAATGATGTCTTTTTTGTGAGCAATATCATAAATCATGATTTTATTGTTAATAACTTAAGAGAAAACTTATTTTTTGTAAGAAAACATGATAAACAAATTTCAAATAACCTTTATGAGTCTGATTTTATCCGTAGTTATGAAGAAAAAAGGAAGAAAAGCAAGGGGCTAGTGAGTGTTGTGTTACCTATAAATAATAACCTTAATAAAGTGATGGAAGCTTTGGAAAGTATAGCTTCTCAGACCTATAAGAAGATTGAATTAATTGTTGTAGCTGAACATCCAAATAATGAAACAGAAGAATTTATCCGCAAATGGGCTAAAGAATATATAGACGATGGGAAATTTCAAGAATTAGTATATTTTCCTCTTCTTAGAGAGGTTGGATTCCCTTGGATTTATAATATCGGGGCGTATCTTTGTAAAGGCGAATTTATTGCATTTCATAATGTTGAAGGTAAAAGTGATCCAAAAAGAATAGAAAAACAAGTTGAATTTTTAGAAAGTAATTTCATGTATAGCGTTGTAGGAACAAATTATAATGACAGTAGAGATTATATTAAATTTGATGATGAAATTGAGTATTCATATAACGTTGATTTTATGCCCTGTATCAACTTTAACACGATTCTTTTACGCAGTGAGATTATAGATAAGACTGGAGGAATGAATAAAAATATAGATGGTGCAGAAGATTTTGAATTTGTTTTTAATCTTTTACACAGTGGCTACAGAGTGCAAAATCTATCAGACATTCTATATTTTCAATAGATATTTAAGAAGGAGATGAAAAATAGTTTTGAAGCCGTTACTTAGTGTCATTATGCCTGTATACAATTGTAAAGAGTATATTGAGGAATCTATTAAAAGTATATGTACTCAAACCTACCAAAACTATGAACTTATCATCATTAATATTAATTCGACAGATAACATTGATGAAGAAATTAAAAAAGTACACGATGAGAGAATACAATACCACTCCTCTACCGAATGTAATACCTTATTTTCTGCATTAAAATATGGTTTGCAGCAAGCACACGGCGATTTTATTACGTTTCACGATCCAGACGATATAAGTTCTCCAACAAGGTTTGATGAACAGATTAATTACCTTAAATCTCATGAAGATTTGGGCATGGTATCATGCCTTATTAGATGTTTTACCAGTGAACCAAGCTATCGTAATGCATGTACTTTTATAGAGAAAATTCAAAACTCTTATATATCCAAATATCAAATTGAAAATGCAATTATCAATGGATTTTCTCCAATTATATTTCCTACCCTAATGATTCGCAAAAGTTTATTAGCAGGATTTGAATTTAGGAAAAAAGAGAATGAAATCGAAGACTACTTTCATGTACTTTTATATTTACTTAAACAAGGTAGTTTAGAAAAGATCAATACTATTCTTTATTATTATAGAAGACACACAAAATCCTATCACATTCTAAATGAAAAGGCCTATATGAAAACAGTAGAATCACAACTAAGTAGCAGCAGAATAAAGGATTTTGTAAAATATCGAGAACTCTACAGAGATTTGCAAAAAGAACAAACTCGAAGCAATACTGTTCAAGAAAATAGTCCATTACGAGTATTGATGCTCATAGACGCCTTAAATATCGGTGGAACGGAAATGCATGTATTGGAGATTGCAAGGAAGCTGGTGAAGCTTGGTGCCTATGTAGTTATTGGAACTTCAGGGGGACCATTGGAAGAAGTATTCAAGCATTATGGATTAAAGGTAATTAAAATTCCCTTTACTAGTGATTATATATCTAATAAAAATATAATGGGATTGATTAAATTAACAAAAGAAATTATAGACAGGGAAGAAATTAATTTACTTCACTGCCATCTTTTTGCAAGTATGCGTCTAGGAAATGATATTTACAGGAGCTATAAAATTCCATATATAGTTACGTTGCATGGATTATTTTATCCTAATGATATATTATTTAATTCTTGCATCAATGCGTCTAAAATTATCGCAGTCAGTGAACCGGTGAAAAACTTAATCCAGTTAAAATTAGGATCAAGAATAAGAGGTGAAATTCTAGTACTCCCAAACGGAATTGATATAAATAATTTTTATTATCAACATACATCAAAAGACTTTAAAAAGAGTCTTAGTATACCAGAGGATTCTCAGATTGTAACTTACTGCAGCCGTCTGGATTGGGGGAAGACGATTGCTGCTGAATCCTTTATTTTTGGCTGTTATCAATTAATGGTTGCAAATAGTCATCTGTGCGCTGTTATTGTTGGAGATGGGGCTGATAAAGATTTAATCACCCGTGAAGCAGATATTTTGAATAAAATGTTAAAAAGAAAGGCATTCCATGTAATAGGAGCAACGTTTAATGTTCTGCCTTATTATCAGAATGCAGTTGTAGTTGTTGGTACTGCCAGGGTGGCACTGGAAGCTATGAGTTGTGGTAAACCAGTTATTGGTGTAGGCAATCAGGGATATACTGGAATAATAGACCCTGAAAGTATGAGTAAACAATGGAATATGTATTTTGGTGATCATGATGCATTAGAAAAGCCAGATGCATTAACAATAGCAGAAGATTTAAAAACACTACTCCTAAACTCTAAAAAGTGTGAAACTTTAGGAAAATGGAGTAGAAATTGGTGTAAAGAAAAATTTGATAGTCAACTTATTGTAAAATCTATTTTAGATTTATATGAAGAAGTTTTATTTGAGAAAAAAGGGGACGAAAATAGCAAAAAAAAAATACCTGAATGTGGACAAATGAGAGACAAACTTCTCGTGGAAAAAACATCAATTGTGACAATCACATTACCTCAAGAAATGGGGTTTTCTCCAGAAGTAACTGAGGTACTGTTTAATTCGAAGGCAGCAATAGTAAGATACTGCAGTAATTGTAGTAATCGTGGCCTTCACATTACAATTCCTCTTACTATAATATTAAGCAATAAAAAAGACCCTTGTAAAATACTAAAGGTGTATGATTTGCTTCATCTTAATTTCAATAGTTACAAATGCAATGGTTGCGATTACAAAAAAAAGATTGACTGTGAAACACTTATAAACCTTAATAATAAGAGTGGAATTAAGATTAAAAATGAAATAATCAATAAATCTTTTATTGATAAGGATAAGGAAAATATTAAATTGGAGATCCTTACAAGAATATACGTTAACTGCTGTGACCCAGGTATATCTAACCTAGAAACTGGACTTTATGGATCAAGTTCAATTATTAATGAAGATAAAGTACCAGTTATATGTACAGGAAAAGAAAAATTCGAAAAAGATACCGATATAGCATCCATTATTAAAGCTCACCATGACCACTCTTATTGCTATACAGATAAATGTTGTGGTTATAAAGTTCACCATCTTATGAAAAAATATTCTATTAAAAGGTGCCATACACCTTTTAAACCAGATGATAAATGCAGTAAGAGTTCATATGATTTATGTTCTACTATTATTGTAGATCCATCAGATCCGTTAAAAAATGGTGCTAGATTACTAACTGTAAAAATAAAAGTAACTAATGTATGCTTTAACAAAAAAGTAGCTGTTGCAGTCATTATATATGATGCGCATCATAAAATACTAGCTTTTAAAGGTTTTACTAAAACGCTACGTAGACCCAATGAATGTAATGAAAATATATGTGATACTATTGACCATAAATTAGTGTTTATACTTCCAGACGATGATGAATTTGACCCTTCTAAATTAGAGATCATTCTTAAATCCAACTATATATATCCATGAAAGAACCTGGTCATAGGGGTACGATAACGACTAATGTTAAAAACGACAACATTACAATATTTATCTCTAAATACCATCACAAAATATCAGCCCACGCCATGAGTATTCTATATGCCTGAGTGACACTTATATGGCTCTTATAAACCTGGTTTCTGTTTTTAACTATTAATCTTCATTGGCAAGGTAACTTTTTCTTATAAATGCTTTAAGAGCCTTCCACAACCCAATATTTATCCTTATTTTTTTTAATAGTGCGTTGTTTTTGTGTGTTATAAGTACATCTTATTCAGTCCTGACATATGTCAAATTGTTAGTACATGTTTTGAAATATAAATATAGGCAATTAGTTTTGAAATGGCTATATCTTAGAGATTATTGAATTAATGATTTGCCTATTCAACCTTTTCGGGGAGGGGGGGGGCAAAAATACCCTAGTTATGTTACCCGGTAACGTTTAATAATGTACAACACTAACTAATTTTTTTATAGGATTCGGACTCCTTTTAAATGTACTATTTTTATGATATATAACATAAAACAATACATTCAATTACAGCATAATTTAACAATACTATGAATTAAAGTTATTAATAGTATTGTTAAATTAGCAAAAGAAATAAAAACAAATAATCCATCCAAATAAGGTTAGGCTTACTTTTGTAAAATATTTTAATATTAGACAAATCATAAACTTGATTCGTTTAATTTTTTTGAAAGCGAAAAATCCCTCTACAGAAGCTAGAGGGTATAGTGTCAATTATTTATATTT
>DAVZGU010000076.1:0-7378 GCA_052274215.1 Clostridium sp.
AGGAATTTTATGAGCTAATAAAAATTTATAATAAATATCCTTTAGAAGAATTAATTATCCATCCGAGAATACAGAAAGATTTTTATGGAAATAAACCTAATTTACAGGTATTTAAAGATGCATTATCTTTAAGCATCAATCCAGTATGTTATAATGGGGATATTTTCACTATTGATGATCATAATAAATTAATTAAAGCTTTTCCAGAGGTAAAAACAATAATGCTAGGAAGAGGGATACTAGCTAATCCAAGGTTAATGAATGAGATTAAAAATAATACTAATACTAATATAGATAAAAAAGTACTAAAAGATTTTCATGATGAAATTTTAAATAAATATATAGAATTATTTGATGAAGATAGAAATGCAATATTTAGAATGAAAGAACTATGGGGGTATATGGTTTACATGTTTTCAGATAATAAAAAATATGCTAAGAAAATAAAGAAGTCACAAAATTTAAATGATTATAATGAAGCTGTCTTAAGTTTATTTACGGAGCAGGAAATCATAGAAGGGGCTGGATTATTTAATAATCAATATTAAATATGGATGTCTTTTATTAAATAAGTATGATTAAGAAGAGCAAGAGTATATGATAGTTAAAGTATCTTATGAACGACAAATTGTAATTTGGAGGTGTCATTCAATATGGCAATCATTACTTTTCTTATTATTGGTTGGATTCTAAATTGGTTTAGATTTGAACGTTTGTTTATTCAAGCTTTTAAAGAGCTATTTGGCAAAGACGTATCAAAGGCAACCTATTATTTCTTGTTTTTATGCATAGGGGTTTTCGGCGAAATAGTTTTACTCTTTCAAGGTGCTTACTATGAATATTTCTTACATAGATGAAACAAGGGAGGTCTGATATTGTGTTATACAATGATCTCTCAGTAACTTTTTGCACCCAACTAATTGCTTAAATACAGTGAAATCCTCGACTAATTAATAAATTAGTCGAGGATTTTATTATGGTGCGACCAGTATTTCATTGACAGAAATAACTTAAATCAAGCACTAGGAATACCATCAGCCCAATTTTATAAATAACTCTAACTAATAAATACCTAAAGGAACAAGGGTTTATAACATTAACTAAAAAATATAAAATCGAATAGGGTAAACCTAAAAAATAGTCCACTATAATTTTATATTTAAATTATTTTCGCTATAAAATGCACTTGGTGTTATACATCAGGTGTATTATATGTTTTTTGAAAAATTATTCTATGTATATTTAATGGTAATTAAGTACATCATTATCTATAGGAGTTAAATTAAAACAAACCCATTTTATGTAAAATACTATCTGATTGTAATAGCAATAATTTAAGCTAAAAATGGGTTAAATGGTTGGAAAGTAAATAAATGTTTAAATACATTATAAAATAAATGACTAATGAAAGGACATAATAATATGAGAGAAATAATATTACACTGTTTTCAATGGAAAATTTCAGATATAACTAAAATTTTAGATAAAGTAAAAGAGTGTGGCTATACATCTATACAGGTTACTCCCGTACAACCTTGTAAAAAAGGAGATGAATGGTGGACATATTATCAACCGCTATCATTTAAAATAGGGAATAGAAGTGGCACAAAGGAAGATTTAACAGAATTATGTTATAAAGCTAATAAAATAGGAATTAAAATTATCGTTGACGTGGTGTTACGACATTTAGCGGGTGATGAAAGTGGAAAGCTAATACCAAGTCAAAGCGTAGATCAAAATCTACGAGATAACCCTAAATTTTGGACTAATGCAAAAAATACAGTGGATTATGGCAATAGAAATGCAATTGTTAACGGTGCTTTTGGATTACCAATGCTCAATTACAATGATGCAGAATTACAAAATATTTATATAAATTTTTTAAAAGAACTAAAGAATTGTGGAGTTGGTGGGTTCAGAATCGACATGGGTAAGCATTTTGCATTAGAAAGTGAAGGAAGTTACTTTTGGACAAGGGTATTTGGCGAATTTGGAGATATGTTCAACTATGCTGAATGTATTGAAACTAGTGAAGAACTATTAAACAAGTATACACCTTTTATCAATGTGTTAACTGATAGTGAAGCAACTAATCAGAGCAAGATGGTTATTTATGTAATGTCACATGATACCGAGGAAAGCTGGGGATTTACTAAAAGTATGGATGATAATGTGATAACATTAAAATGGGATTTACTATTAAAAAATTATAAAGAAAGTAATGTATTATTTTATATTAGGGCATATTCAGATTTATGGAAAATGGAAAATATTAAAAATATAAATTTGGCAGGGTAAATTCTTACCAGAAGACCCTCACTAATTAATTAGTGAGGGTCTTTTTATGGTTTAGTTTTGGATTATAAAGGTCTTATTGATTGTTGAAAATTAAATATATCATCTGGATCATAGATTTCTTTTACTACCCTAAGAAGAGGATAATTTTTACCATAGTATTCATTTCCATAATTTTTAAGGTTAGCATAAGGGAAATTTACATAGGATCCATTTGTTAGTGTTTTAACATATTTTAAAACCTCTGCAACCCAGCTTTTATAGAGTGCAGCATCATCATCCTTTTCCCAATCGGCTGTTATACCAATAATATATTGAGCATTTCTATAGTAATATGCTGAATAATTACTAGGAAATTCTTTTATTTCGCCGCCCAAAGAATATAGTCTAATAAAACAGTTATCTTCTCCAGGACTATTGTCAACGTACTCAACTAATTTTTCAATGTTTTTTTCAGATAAAGGCTTATATACAAATCTTCCAGTGGCTTTAAATCTACTTGGGGGCCCATAAAAAGAAGCGATAGCCCTTACAGCACAGATAAAAGGTACATATTCTATTGATGAATTCTCTAATAAACCAGGAAGCAATAAAAATTTTTTCAAAATTTTTTCAGCCTGTGATTTATATCCATAGAAAAATCCATTTAGATATATGCCTTCCTTATTAAAACCAGCGAAGCAACTAATCTTTTTATTGGCAGTTTTAAAAAAGCATTGCCATAAGTCTAAGAAATCTTCTCTCGAAACTTTATTCCACCTAAGCTGTATAACAGTAATCTTGTCCACTTTATGAATCTTAAAAGTATAAGAGACTGCTACTCCAAAATTACCTCCACCGGCACCTCTACAAGCCCAGAATAATTCGGAATTACTATGAGCGTCTGCAGTTATTAGGATGCCATTTTCATTCACTATTTGTATTTCTAAAAGATTGTCTGTAACTAAACCAAAATTTCTACATGATAAACCTATTCCACCACCTAATACTAAGCCGGAAATTCCAACTGAAGGACATGTCCCACCATTGAAACCATAACCTTGATCAGCAAGTTTTGAGTATATACTCTCGAGCGTTGACCCAGCCTGGATTACTGCAATATCAAGTTCGGTATCAATATCAATTTTGTTCATACAAGATATATCAATTACTAAAACATCTGTATCCGTTGAATATCCCTCGTAATTATGCCCTCTGGTACGAATGCGAAGTTCTATGCAGTTTCTCTTACACCATTTTATTGCATTCGATACATCCATACGATCATAACAATAAACTATCGCTAAAGGGAATTTATTAATGTCTAGGTTGTATTCAAGTCTTAGAATATCGTATTCCTTATCACAAGGGGTTATAACTTTACCTGTTAATCCTTTAAATCTCACATTATTGCTCCTTTGTTAAATTAGCATTTAACAGTATATAAATATGTTATTAAATAAAATAAAGTTACATAAGTTGAAAATAAAAGCTAAGAAAAAAGCACTTCAATGACAGCTTGGAGAAAGGTTTGTCAATATGAGAAGACTATGATATTATATAAAATATAAGCATATAAGGAACTCCCTATATGCTTATATCAATTCCGTGATTACTATTATTACGAAGTTGTAAAAAAGAATTCGCAATAATTCTTATATATTAGAGTTAACAATAACGAATGGAGGAAATGAAATTATGCCGAATTTGCCAAATTGCCCAAAATGTAATTCAGAATACACTTACGAAGATAGAAGTCTTTTTGTTTGCCCTGAATGTGCTCATGAGTGGACTTTAGAATTAGAAACCGAAAATAGTGAAGATAAAAAGATTATCAAAGATGCAAATGGAAATGTATTAAACGATGGTGATTCTGTAACAATAACCAAAGACCTTAAAGTAAAAGGAAGTCCATTAGCCATAAAAAAAGGTACAAAAGTAAAAAATATACGTTTGATTGATGGAGATCATAATATTGATTGCAAGATTGATGGGTTTGGAGCTATGGAATTAAAATCTGAATTTGTTAAAAAGGCATAAATTAAGGTTTGATGCAATATAACCGAAATAGTGAACTTCACCCCATTGAATGGACATAACTAAAAAAAGCTGCTCTCCTATTAGGAAAGCAGCTTGATTAAGTTTAATAAACAATAAAATTTGCGATCGTCCTTATTTTTCAGAGTTTATAATACTATAAACTGCACTGAACATACCAAATAAAATTCCTGTAATCGGGAATATAATCCAATTAATGTGCCACAGATTAAAAACTAATCCACTGACAAGGAAAATACATATTGCTAATGGCCATACAATAACAGCAACTGCACCAATAAGTTTATTATCTTCAGTTATTTCTGTTGAAAAGTCATAATTTTGTAAAAGAATACTAAAACTCTGCTTAATATTTCCAAAATATATAAAGAGGAAAACGGCAATAGCAACCATCATAAGTAAAACAACTACTCCGTAGCTGGATGTATTGTCGCCAAAAGCAGATGATACGAAAAGTGCAACTGGTGATAAGATGCATAGGCTTACACCTATTATTACAGATATCATATGCTTTGATGCAAAAGCATTATTTTTTTGATTTACAATTGCTTTTACATGAGGAGGCAAATCAAAACCGCTTTGTAGATATTCGTATTTTTGTAGTTTCATACCGGAATAAATGAATAAAGCTACAGCAGGTGCACACAGTAAGAATAGTGCAATAACACCAAACATATCGCTGAAATTTTTTGAAAAACCTTTACCAATAATGCCACCATCTGTGAGAGTGGTAAGTAATATTAACATAGCTGTTGCTATAATACATAAAGAAACACCGATACCTACTAATAAGCCAGATTCTTTTTTTGTAGTCATAAAATTATCAGCTTCTTCTTGTGTAATGGGTTTAAGTAGCGCACCCTCTTTCATATGCTCAATTCCAAGTTCCTCAATTAATTCATCAATATTGCCAAATTCTGAGATTACAATACCAATGGCTTCATTTTCTGATTTTCCATCACTCTTATTCTCATTATATTTTTCTTCCATATTCCATAATAAATCATTTTTTAATTTGACTGTCTGATTTGTTATTGGTAGGACTTTAAACATATTATCTAAATAATTTTTTATAGTTTCCAAACTAATCACTCTCCTTAATAAATTTATTAATAACTTCTTTTGTTAAGCTCCATTCTTCACATTTCTCTTTATAGTAGGTTAGACCTACGGGGGTAATTCTATAATATGTGCGTCTTTTACCAAAGGTTTCATCTTTATAGAAAGATTCGATATATCCGTTCTTCTCAAGACGGTTGAATGCCGAATAGAGTGTGGTCTCTTTCATAACGTACTTCTCCTCTGATAATTTTTTAATATTCTTTGAAATTTCATATCCGTAGGATTCGCCATCTTGAAGCATAAAAAGAATAATTGTATCATTATATCCTCGAATTACATCGCTGCTTATCAAATTATATCCTCCTTTGATTTTACTGCACCTGTAGTACTTTGTCTGTCGTAGTAATTTAAGAATAACACAATTACTACGACAGGTAAAGTATTTTTTAAAACTTGAATAGATGTCACATTACTGTAAGGTATCAAGATGGTACCTTATACGTTATTATGATAAACTATATATAGTAATAATTAGATTGTAAGGAATGGTGAGTTATGGACATAATATTTTTATTAAAAGCGATTATAATAGCAATAGTAGAAGGGGTAACTGAATTTATCCCAGTATCTTCTACAGGACATATGATATTGATTGGATGGGCAATTGGGTTTGAGGGAGAATTTGTAAAGATGTTTGAAGTTGTAATCCAACTTGGAGCAATAATGGCAGTTGTTGTTTTGTATTGGGAGAAGATTAGCGAAAGTATAGTAGAATTTTTTAAGTTTATATTTACTAAAGGAAAAGAGGGAAAGAAAGGATTCAGATTTGGTATAAATGTTATTACGGCATCTATTCCAATGGGAATTGCAGGAGTATTATTATATGATAAAATAAAACTATTGTTTACACCAGAGGCTGTTATAGTAGGATTCATAGTTGGTGGATTATTGTTACTAATAATCGAGAAGAGAGTTAGAAATAGGGATCATAAAGTAGAAAGTATAGATAGCATAACGCCTATACAATCATTTAAGATCGGTTTATTGCAACTGCTTGCAATGTGGCCAGGAATGTCAAGAAGTGCTTCTACAATTATGGGTGGATGGGTTGCAGGATTATCAACACCAATAGCGGCAGAATTTTCGTTTTTCATAGCGATTCCAGCTATGATAGGGGCAACAGGAAAAGATTTATTTGAATTTGATTATTCTGTAATGACACTAACATTATGGATTTCATTAATAGTAGGATTTATTGTGGCTTTTATAGTATCTTTGATAGTTATGAAAAAATTTGTGGATTATTTAAAAAAGAAACCAATGAAAGTCTTTGCAATATATAGAATAGGATTAGGTATTTTACTTGGAATATTAGTATTAACTAAGGTTATTGTTTTAATATAATCATAGAGAGTAAATAGCAAGTGGCATTCTTTCTTTATGAAACGGCAAAGGGAAAAAAATACATATGTATTAAGTGATATGAAGACGGTAGTAAATGTTTAGAACATAAATAAATAGTATTAAAATAGTGAGACCATACTAGAATTATTGATTCTAGTATGGTCTTTAATTATAAAGCAATAGTTATTTTGTAAGCTTAATTATTGTATCCTTATGTTGAGAGTACTTGTTTAAAAGAACATCTCTTTTTAATATTTCAAAATCTTTAAAGTCAAAGCCAGGGGATACCATACAGCCAACAAGAGAGTAACCTGAGCTATTCATAGCAGAACCAAAGATATAATTCTTAGGTACTAGGAATTGTGGAGTTTCTCCATTTTTTATATTAAGACCTAGTTGCTTAGTAGTAAGTTCTCCCTCTGGGCTTATCATATATATTGTAAGAGGGGAACCTGCATGATAGTACCACATTTCATCTGATTTCAATCTATGGAAACTTGAAATTTCTCCATCTCTTAATAAAAAATAAATACTAGTCCAAAGTATTCTTTCACCTTCAAAGCTAGTTTTTAAATCATTG
>DAVZGU010000077.1:0-7371 GCA_052274215.1 Clostridium sp.
CACGCTCTATTTCTTTAACGAGTGTTGCACCGCAACGTGTACAAGTTCCTCATGTTGACGTTAATATAACAGCATCTACTCCATCAGCTAATAATTCCTTTACAATTTGTGCTCCAAATTTCTTTGAATTGGCAACGGATGTACCATTTCCAACCGTAGAATAGCAATATCTATGAAGCGAACCTATTTTACCTTCTTTTTCCATTTGTCTTAATACATCTACTGGAAGAACTCTATCACAATCGGCATTTGCATAAGTTGGATCAAATCCACCGTGTGCAGTTTCATATGTCGCCTCTGTTAAATCGTCAACACCGTAAATGTCATATTTACCAAACTTTGAAGCACTTGAGGATTCAATATGATCAGGGTTACCCTTTGGAACTATTCCACCTGATGTAACTAATGCAATTTTAGCTTTGGTTATGTCCTTCACAGCTGCATTTGGCTCTACCCTATCAAATACAGGCATTGCAAACTCAGTTTTAAATTCCTCTCCCTTAAGCTTCTTAACTAGCATATTAACTGCTCTTTTTGAACCTCTAACTGTATCGAAATAATTCTTTCTTATTCCTCTTTCAATATAACCTTCCTCTGCAGGTGATCCTATTTCTTCACCGTGAACAAGTTTTAAACCGAGCTTTACCATAGCAGGAAGAGCTTGCCTCATACCAACTGCACTATTTCTAGTCTCAATTATATATGCGTCCTTCTTGTATATGTCTGCGCCAGGATTTTCAATATACATCGCTGTAAGCACAGGAACATTTAATTTTTCTTTAACTTCTTTTGCAACAGCACCACATGCCATTCCATATCTTCCTGCATTAAAAGCTGGGCCTGCAATTACTAAATCAGGGTTGTAACTTTTTATCATTTCAATTACTTCTACTTTAGCTTTTTCTAGATTCTCATTGAAATATGAATCTCCACAAATAACAGTAGCAACTATTTCAGCTTCACCTTTGAAAATTTTGTTTAGCCCCATTCCAGGTCCAACGAAACCTTCTCTTACTTCTGGTTTATAATTTGCTTCTTCTTCTCCGCCTATACCAGCATAAAATTGATTTATATAATGAACTACTTTAATCAATTGAGTTTCCCCCTTTTCTCATATTTTTACTTTATCTTTTAAACTGAAAATTAATATTTTGAGAACTCATCCCTTATTGTCTTTACTTCCTTAATTATATCGTCAACGTCTAGAACCATTTCCATCATTCCACACTGCTCATCATAAACCGTTGCATCACATTCATCTTTTATTTCTGGCTCAATCATGTGATAAACCGCAAGACCAAGTTCAATTCCTGCAAGTGGGCCTGCAAATGTAGGGTCTCCTGCAGCTACTGTTTCAGCTGAAAGGCCTGAAGCTTCTGCTTCTGCTCCACCAAGTATAACTACAATATTTTCTGCACCGTTCTTGTCTGCTAATTCTTTAACTCTTTTTTGGATCTCCAGATCCATAGCACCAGCGGCAGTTCAGACAAAGCATTCTGTGGAAGCAAATATTATTTCTGCTCCTGCAGTTTTTACGCATTCTTCGATTGCTTGGCCTGGTATTCCATCTCTATCACCTATAGCAATTACTTTTTTACCTTTTAACATTTATATCATCCTTTCTATAAAAAAATTAATATCCTCTTGAACTTAAAGTATTATATCCAACTTCACTTGTTGCTCCAGTAATTACCTGAATTTCAGCTTCAATTGAGCCGTCTTCTCTCAAACTTCCAAAATGTCCTCCAGCAATAACATTTGCATTTTCTGGATGGCCAATAATTTTCTTCATTGATGGAAGTACAATAACTTCATTTGCATTTCCAGCAGTTACTACTGCATCTCCCTTAGGAGTTGAATCTGCAAGTGATTGTGAAGCTCCATCTTGACCAGCATATTCATCGGTTATTAGTACTGTTTTAATTCCTAGTGCTGAAATCTTGTTACAATTCATAACTAAATCTGCATCTGGATTACCAAAACCCTCTTCAGAAATTATTACTGCATCTGCACCTAAATATTCAACTAATTTTGCAGTATAGCTTGAAGATCTTTCTTTATCTGCAAGATATACAGTTTCATTAGTCAATACACATCCAAGGAAATTGTAGTCAATACCGTGTCTCTCATACAAATCCTCAATTACAGGATGATTCATATGAACAAACGATGGGTTCTTATCACAAGCTGAAACACAGTTTCCTGAAACAATAGCACCATCAAATATTTCTGTTGGGTATATGAATGTAGGTATTATTTTCTTTGCATCAACTCCATATACATAAGTATCATGAAGAAGTCCCTGACTTTGAAGCATATATACATATATTACCTTAGGAAGATCAGGATACTGTTTCACCTGTTCTAAAAGAGGGAGTGTTTCGAAAGTCTTAATTTCATCAGCCTCAAGTTCTCTTGCACATTCACCAAGATATGTTGCAGCCTTAAATCCAACCATTCTAACAGCTTCTTCGTGATCATGTGGAAGTACACCTTTCTCTGTTTCACATGTTATTACAACGTTGTTTAATTTTGAAAATGGTGTATATTTAGCACCAATTCCACTCATGTCAATGATTCCTTCCTGGAACCCAACAATATTTCCAGTAGTTACAACAGCTGCACCTTTCAAAACATTTGTTCTTCCATTTCCAACTGTATCAACCTTGCTTATAAATCCTGGAAATATTCCGCCGCTACCTGATACCTTTACTCTTGGCTCAATAACGTCTTTAACTGGAATTATTCTTGTCTCATCTCCTGGTCTTGCAATTTCAATGCTAATACTCTCAATTCTTTCATCTCCGCCTATATGTGCAAGCAGTTCTTCTTTATTTACAAAAAGGACTCCCTTTTCAACCTTTGTGCTAGTGCCAAATTGAATATCATTAATTTTAATTTCACCAAGTTCTAAACGCAAAGTTTCCACCTCCGATTTAATTTAGTCATTTATTACAATGTTTCATAAACGCTTTTAATAAAATTCTCTACATCATCAATTGTTTCGATATTTTCAGGGGTAATAGTGCTTATTTTTTCATTGTTTTTATAAATTATCATTGTTGGAAGTCCAAGTACTCTTTGAGATATAGCAAGTCTTCTAGAACCACCGATATTAAGGCTTGCAAATTTGATTTTATCGCTATATTTGCTTTCTAGTTCATGTACTCCAGGCATAAGCTCCTTACATACTTCACATTTGTCACCCCAGAAATCAACAAATACTGCTTTTTCAGAATAAGTTACTACTTCATCATCAAAATTTTCCTTTGTCAAACTAATCATTTTAATCCACTCCTAATTTTATTTATTTGCTATATACACTTCTGCAGAAGTTGCTGCTATTGCGCCATCAGCTGCTGCAGTTATAACCTGTCTTAAACTCTTGACCCTAATGTCTCCTGCTGCAAAAACTCCTGAAATATTGGTTACCATATCATCATCTGTCATTACATAACCACTTTCATCCATATTGACTTTACCTTTAAAAATTTCTGAAATAGGTATGTATCCGACAAATACAAAGCATCCATCAACCTTCACTTTTTGAACTTCGCCCGTTTTAACATTTCTAACCTTAAGGCCTTCAAGTATTTCATCGCCTTCTGCTTCATCTATAACTGAGTCGTATATAAACTTGATTTTTGGATTAGCAAAAGCTTTTTCTTGAATTGATTTACAAGCTCTTAATTCATCTCTTCTATGAATTACTGTTACACTATCTGCAAACTTTGTGAGATAAATTGCTTCAGTTATAGCAGAATCTCCACCGCCATTTACGGCTACATCAAGCTCTGTAAAGAAATCAGCATCACAAGTAGCACAATATGAAATCCCCTTGCCGCGTAGCTCATTTTCATTTTTAAAACCGGCTAATCTAGGATAAGCGCCTGTTGCAATTATAATAGTTTTAGCCTTATATGTTTCCTTTTTGCATTTAACAGTTTTTATTTCACCTTCAAGTAAAATGTTTTCTACAGTATCTTTTGCAAACTTTGTACCAAATTCCTCGGCTTGAGTTCTCATTCTTTTAATCAATTTTGGACCAGTGCACTCTTCAATTGAGCCAGGATAATTTGCAAGTTCATCTGTTATTGCGGCCTGTCCTCCAAATTTTCCTCGCTCAATTATTAGAGAATCAAGTCTTGACCTTGACGCATAAAGTCCTGCTGATAGCCCCGCTGGGCCACCCCCTATAATTATAGTGTCATAAATATGTTCCATCTTAATACCTCCCAATATATTGCATTTATTTTCAATTTAGACCATGACTTATAATATCGTAATCTATTAACATGAAATCATTTCGCACCGCATCTGACCATGCTGGTGTTCCCCTATCTTTAATGAATTTTTCAGTTGTGTGTATTGATTCTTCAATAAAATTAACTGACTGTAAATCTATTACTTCTTTTTTTGATTTTGTTATTATTACAGTTTTGTAGGGCGTTTCATTTGGCTTTATGCTGCTTGAAAGCGGATGCGTGAGCAAACGATGACCATGGTGAACATGATTTCTTACAGTTTTTAGTACATTCATTATTCCAGTACTTAAAAACTCTACTTCATATTTTTCACTAAATTCATCAAGGCATCTTGGGTTATTAGTTACAATTAGTATTTCTTCTATCAATTAGTCCCCTCCTTCCAAATACATTAATTCAAGGTTTTCCCACTTGTAGATAAAAAAAGGACAGAGATAAAGCTCATTTAAGCTTTATCTCTGTCCTTTTTACCTGAGAGATTTACTCCTTCGGTGCAATTGCTTTCCAGAGTTATATCAATCTTCGGTCCTTTTGCCTGAGATATTCATATTACAGTGCATGTAATACTTGCCCCTTCGGCTATCCATTTAAGGATGTTATATTAAATAACTAAGCTTAAGCTTAATCTCCCGAAAACATCATCTATCAATATTCAAAAGTACTACAACTCCATTATAATCTTTTTTTTAACAATGTAAAGCTTTTAATTGAAATACTATCTAAAAATTGAAATAATAGCCACTTTAAAAGAGAAAATTTATTGAAAAGACTTATAACATCTCTATAAATGCTGCCATTCTTGTATTAATTTGACCTATGTCTGTTTGAGAATAATCCGTTTCAATACTCATATATGGAATATCTTTCTTATTGAAAAATCTTTTTAATCTAAGAGTTTCTACATTATAAGTATGACAAGCTTGAAGTATTACATCGATTACTCCATCAGCTTTATATTCTTTACATAATTTTTCTAATAAATCTATTCTGTTATCATTTGGAGTCATACAAGAGCATCCAATATTTAAATATTTTTCTGTTAAAGCTTCAATCGGATCCTTGTTTTCATCAACCAAGGTCTCTGTTGTTTTAGCTCCACCGCAGTTTTCATAACATACCACTACTCCACCATTATCTTCTATTGCCTTAATTATTTTTTCAGTTCCTTGTCCTAAAGGACATCCTGTAATAAGTATTCTCTTTGCATCACTCGAAACTTTTCTTTCCCCACTATTATACCTATCTAGTGCCTCACTTGTTATGCTTTCAAGATCTTTTATCAATACTTCTTTATCCAATTTAAATCCTGCTCCAGATAGAACTTTATGCATTTCGTAACCTGTAATCGCTGATGGTTTTAGCTGTCCTAGCTCATAAAACTTTCTTAGAGCTACTCTTTCCCTATTTTTAAGCTTAATAGCTATTTTAAGCTTTTCATCCGTAATTTCAACACCATAAAAATCTTCTAGACACTTCTTTAGCTTTAATAATTCATTGCTCCATAGTTTATAAGAATCCTCATCATTACAATTTTGAGGAAGCTGCATAATATGAGTCTTCTTAATATCTGCTAAAAACTCATACATCTTCTTCTTT
This sequence comes from Clostridium sp., assembly GCA_052274215.1. Taxonomy (GTDB): domain Bacteria; phylum Bacillota; class Clostridia; order Clostridiales; family Clostridiaceae; genus Clostridium_AD. The sequence continues at coordinate 5,862 of DAVZGU010000077.1, forward strand.
CCATCGCAGGTAGTTTCTCCCACAATCATATCGGAAAAATAAAAAAATGGACATTTATCTGTAATTGCAAAACCATAAGATGCTTTAATTAATGGGCATAGATTTCTTGGCAAATCCCTTTCGGCATCAGCTATAGGTTCCTCAGTCATACTGCATAATGAAACTGCAATAGCATCTGCGGCCATTATTATTTCTGTTGGTGTGAAAGTACAAAATACACCCACAACCTTCTTGCCTTCATCTTTTAAATTCTTGATGCTTAAAAAAGCATTTCTTCTTGCTTCACTAAAATCCTCAAATTTTTCTGGTAAGCTATTCATTAATATATCCCCCTCCGTTATAATGCTTCATTAGAATTTTCTTCAATTCTGCTTGCCATTATAGCCGCTCCAATTGCACCCGCATACCTTGCCCTTTTTTGAGTAGCTACAGGTGAACTCAATTTTTCTGAAAGTCGGTCCACAATAAATGGACTATCGCAAAGTCCTCCTGTTAAGAAATAGTTATGTGAATCGGAATGTTTTTGACACAGAGATTTTACTTTACCTGTAATAGATTCTATTACACCAAATGCAATGTCTTTACGCTTTTTTCCACTACCGATAAGACTAATGACTTCAGATTCTGCAAAAACAGTACACATTGAACTGATAGTTGTTCCACTCCCCTTTGCGGCTTCAGTACAAAGTTCATCAATATCAAAGCCTAGTGTTCCAGCCATTAATTCTAAAAATTTACCAGTACCAGCTGCACACTTATCATTCATAGAAAAATTTGTAACCTTACCACTTTCAACAGTTATAACTTTTGTATCTTGTCCACCTATATCAATAACTGTACAATCTTCTTGTAATAAGTAATACGCTCCAACTGCATGGCAAGTTATTTCAGTTATTGTTTTATCTGCATAGGGTACAGAAACCCTTCCATACCCTGTTGCAACTATTTTACTATTACTAGAGGTCATTCCTAGCTTTTCTATTGCTTGTTTTATTTCCTCAGCTGTTTTGACACTACTCCAACCTGTTGGGTAAATAAAAGTATTTTTAATTTTATCATGTTCAAGAATACATACCTTAGAAGCAGTTGATCCAATGTCAATTCCTATGTATAGCATATCCTTCACCCTCACTTTCTTATTGTACATAATTCAAAAAATAATAAACCTCTAAACTAATCAACACATCTTTGTAATTCATTTTCATTCCCTCCATAATATATAAAACATAATATTATTTTACTATATTTACAGTTTATCCACAATGAACATTATGCATTATATTGGAATAATAACTGTTTTTCACGTATAGATTTCTAAATCAGTCTGTGTTACTGTTATTTAACTTTTTATAGTCACTCAATTTTTGCGTACGCTAACCCTTACATGATACAATAAAGATATTAAAAATAGTAAGGCAATAATTGAAAATAAGTTGAATTAAAAGGAGTATGAAATATTATGCTATTTAACAGAAACAAATCTTATTCAGATGTAATTCCGCCACTAGAA
>DAVZGU010000078.1:0-7247 GCA_052274215.1 Clostridium sp.
TCTAGACTTTTCTTCTCAATGATCCTACATTTTACTTATCATTCTTTAATGCTTCTATTAGTTTTGTTGGATTTATCAGTTTGCCTGTTTTAGTTTCTTTACCTTCATTTCTTATATCCATAGTATCACCTGTTTTCAGTGCAGTACTCCAAAATAAATCAGGAGTGATATTGGGTTTTACTTGGCAAGACATGGCATATAGTCCAGCAAGATAAGGTTCTACCGAGCTCCACCCACCTATTCTAGCAAAACTATAGCCCTTGACGTCTTCAGGCATCGCAAAGGTTTTTGAGCTCATTGGAACTAATAGCAATTCTTTTGCTACTAATTTATTATACTTTTCTTCATAATATTTACCAAAGCCAGGTATGTCTTCTACGAAAGAAATCCAATTACTCCATTTATGAGGTTCGTAGGAGGATTGTTTCTCTGGATCAGCCATAGGTTCTCTATCAACGCCATAATACCAAAACTTATAATTAGAAGTTTCAAATATATTGGCAGATATAACGAAAATCCCAGCATTTTCGGCTCTTTTCACCGCTTCATTCATTTCCTTATATCCTCTATTATTAGGAGACTATTGTGGGCCAAAAATATGAAAGCGGAGAAATATTTCTTCCTCAATTATTACAATCTGCAGAAACAGTAAAGAAATCTTTTGAGGTAATCAAAGAAAGAATGATGGCAAGCACTGATAAAAAACTTAGCAAAGGTACAATTGTGCTTGCAACTGTTAAAGGCGACATACACGATATAGGAAAAAATATAGTAAAAATCTTACTCGAAAACTATGGATTTGAGGTAATAGACCTTGGTAAAGATGTACACGAGGATGTAGTTGTTAATGCAGTTCGCAGCGGAAACATTAAATTAGTTGGTTTAAGTGCACTTATGACCACAACAGTTAGAAGCATGGGAGAAACAATAAAAGCACTTAGAGACAATAATTTGGATTGCACTGTTCTTGTTGGAGGCGCAGTCTTAAATGAAGAGTATGCAAAAATGGTAGGAGCAGATTATTATGCAAAAGATGCAACTCAAACTGTAAAATTTGCCAGAAAATTATTCAAGTGTGAATAATGGATGCATCCAGTATGAATGTTCGACCGCGTGACCTTATATATTCATAGTTAACAAATATATAACATTCTCTTCATCATATTTTCATAATTTTATGTTATTATTTAAATAATAAGTTAAAGCAAAGGCCCCCCTTTACTTTAATAATAAAAGCTGTGAAGTTATACTTCACAGCTTTTTCATTTATTTGATTATAACATTACATAGATTTACTGGATATAGGATTCATCAATTCCATTCTTCCTTGGGTTTAATCATAAATACTATTTTCCTTAGTTCTATCCTATTTGTATACTGGTCATAGACATGGATTTATGTTGTATACCCTTATATATAAATTTAACTTCATCTGATTCTTCCTGCAAACCAGCTATATAAAGTAATGGAAAATAATGTTCTTTAGTAGGTACAGACAATTGAGCACTTTTGCCTAGTTTTTCATAAAATATTATATTATCATGATTTCTATTTACTACAGCATCACAAATATAGTTATCAAATTCAGATGCCCACTTAAATGGAGCTGAATTCATATCATAATCCATTATTCTTAAATTATGCACTATGTCTCCACTTCCTATTATTAAAATTCCTTTATCTCGAAGAACAGATAGTTTTTTGCCAAGGTCATAATGATACTGCTCATCACCCAATCGATTTAAACTCATTTGAAATACTGGAATATCAGCCTTAGGATACATATGAGACAGCACAGACCAAGCACCATGGTCCAGTCCCCATTTTTCAGTTAGCATAACCCTCGAATCCACAAGTTCTTGCGCCGCCATTTCAGCATATCTTTTGGATCCGGTCGGATTATATTTAAGATTATAGAGTTCTTCTGGGAAACCATAAAAATCATAGATCTGCTCTGGTGCATCTGAATTTGTAATAAAGGTACCGTTAGTCTCCCAGTGGGCTGAGATCACTAAAATTGCTTCTGGCTTTGGTATGTTTTCAGTTGATTTACGAATAGCTTCTGTATATTCATTATTTAACACTGCATTCATAGGACTTCCGTGACCAATAAATAATACAGGCATCTTTTTATTCATGAATTACCTCCCATTTGAATCTATAATCCATTTCAATTCATAAAGTTTATTTAAAATATTGTATTCGATTATAGTTTATTTAGTTCTTTCTTCATGATTTATAAAACAAAAAACACTATTCTTTATTCCTAATATATTTAAGACTTATACTTGGATTGCTAGTTTTGGTTGATCTAATCTCAAAATATTTTAAGGATGCAACAAAAGGTGTAAGCTTTGCATAACCATAGTTTCTAGTATCAAAATCAGGATACCTCTTATTAAGAGTACTACCAAGTTCTCCTAAAAATGCCCAACCATCTTCATCTGAAATCTCAGTTATAATAGTTTTTATAGCCTCTACTAATTTACCAGAACTTATCATACCACCTTTTAATTCTTCTTGTATTTGTGCTCCTTTAATAGTCGTTGTTTCAGTATGTTTTGGCGCCATTGAAGCTAATACTTCAAGATATTTAAACTTCTCACAAGCTGAAATGAAAGGTTTTGGAGTTTTCTTTTCTCCCATACCAATAACATACATACCAGCTTCGCGAAGGCGAGCTGCTAGTTTAGTAAAATCACTATCACTCGATACAATGCAAAATCCATCAACATTATTTGAATAGAGTATATCCATAGCATCTATTATAAGGGCTGCATCCGTGGAATTTTTGCCTGTGGTATAACTATATTGTTGTATTGGACTAATAGAATAATTAAGCAATACATTCTTCCATGAAGCTAGTTGAGGTTTTGTCCAATCCCCATAAATTCTTTTATATGTAGGTGTTCCATGATTTGAAATTTCGTCAATTATATACCTTATATATTTATCAGATACATTGTCAGCATCAATCAAAACTGCAATTTTCTTATCCTTTTCCATCTTTATCTCCTTCACACCTTAATGTCTTTAAATTATTTTATAATAAATCTATTAACTCATTACTTTAAAATAACATACTAAGTATAACATTCTACAAAATTCCAAATATTCCTTCTATATTTCAATAATTAACTGTTACCTGAAATATCATTAAAGGTTTTAAACTTCGCTACTTGTTTCATCTGTTCGCTTTGTTATAATTTTCATTAAAAATAGTTTAATTATACCGGCAATAGGTACAGATAAAAGCATTCCAATTATACCTGCTAAACTGCCCCCGATAGTTATTGCCATGATTATAAAAATTGGATGTAAACCCATGCTATCTCCTACAATTTTTGGTGATATAACGGCACCATCAAGTTGTTGAACCGCAAGAAGTAGAAGTACTGCCCAAAGAGCCTGCATAGGGTTCGGGCTAAGAATACCCACAATAATTGCTGGAATACAACCAATTAGTGGACCAACATAGGGTATAATATTGGCAATACCTGCAGTAAATCCAATAAGAATAGCAAAATCAATGCCTACAAAAGACAGACCAATACTGCTAATTAATCCAACTATTAAACCATCAAGTAGCTGTCCTCTTATGAACCTAGATACAATATAATTAATTTCAAAAAGAGTTTTATTTAGGCTCTTAAATTTACTTTCCTTCATTATAAGACTCACAGAATTTAAATATAGCTTTTTAAAAAATTCATAGTCCTTTAATAAATAAAAGGAAATAAACAAACCAATAAAACTGTTTACAATGCTGTTGCTTATGCCTGCAAATAGTTTAATTGTACTATCTATAGAAAGTGATAAATATGAGTATACCTGCTTTATAGCTTCTGATAAATACCCCTTTATATCGAGGGAGAAACCACTTTGCGTGATTTTTCTGTTAATATAATCATAGAGCTCATTGTAGCGTTTTACATAATCACTAATAGTTGCGAACATAACTGATAATGTTTCATTGTGACTAATTTGTCCACCAATCATTGCATAGATACTATAAATAAGTATAATAAACAATAAAATCACCACTAAATATGTTAGTATAATGCTGATCAAATGTGGCTTATATTTAAGTTTTAAGTGCTTAACAAGAAAAGCATTTATAATTTTTGATAATGGATATAATAGATAAGCAATTATACAACCAATAATGAGTGGAGAAAGCATTGAAAATAAAGACATTATTGTACTAGTAATATTGCTAAAAACCTCTTTGAAATTAAACACTACATTATAGCTTATAAAAATTAATGTTGCCGTGAGGGCAACATATAGTACATACTTAAGATACTTTCTGTCTAATCTGTTTTTCATGATTATATCTCCCTTAGTAATTAATTATTTTTGCATTTGTCATATTTGTTGAGAAAGCGCATTACCTCTATTTTTTATGTTCTAGGTGTGGGCATAAAAAAACCCGTAGAACAATAAACTGTCCCACAGGTGTATAATTTTAATCATGTTGCCATTTAGGCCCAACTTCACGAACTTTTTTACAAGTTCATCACCTGCTCAGTTTGTACTGTTATTTATATACAGCACAAAGAGATTTACTTAAACTTATCATACAGGCTATTATATGTCAATATTTTTATTTTTTGTATATGGCTCATATTAAAAGCTTTGATATACCTGAATATCCACTTAAATACATCATTGGTGGGTAGTACATTTGAAAATCAAGTATGTCCCCTAATTTAATTTCACTATCACAATCTTCAATATCTATAATTAGGTGATCTGAACTACTTCCTATAATTTTAACACCTTCCTTTTGTGGGATTAACTTGTCGTGTAACCCAAAATCCTGTTTTCCCACTGCAAGTAACGCCTTTTTTCTTATTCCTTTATCCTCATAGGTTGGTTTATTGCCAAAAGCATCAATAAATACTTTCCCAATAGGATGTGTAGGCTTATCTTTTATTTCCACAACCTGCGCTTTTAGTACAAAAGTATCCTTATGCATATGTCTCATATCATATCCCCAGTACTCATCTAAATCTTGTGCTAATAGTACTCCCTCGCCTATTCTTAAATTATTTACTCTTTTAGGCATTTTCCCATCTATTACTAAAGGCAGTGAACTTGTAGCGCCACCTGAAATCATTTCTAGTCTCCTCTTTATTTTTCTCTCAATTATTTCAGCAATATTACAAAGTCTCCCTAAATTCTCTTCTGTAGGCATTATTGATCCATAACAACCTAAATTTGTTCCTACTCCATATAACTCTATATTTTCAAGATGATTTTCCACATATTCCGCTAAATTTATGAATTCGTTTTCATAGAAGACGCCTTCTCTTAAATCTCCAAGGTCAAGCATTAAAACCACCTTATGTTTTTTACCTTGTAATTCACATTCTTTTTCAATCATATTCAATGTTTCCATTTCAGAATTTAGACTAAGATCAGCATATTGTACCAATTCTTTTATTTCATCAAACATTGGAATTCTAATCATCATAAAAGGTTTCTCTATTCCATATTCCTTTAGTTTAATTATTTGGTCCATTCTTGAACTTGCTATATATGTACACCCTGCATGTGCAAACTGTTCTACGACCTCTGGTATTGCATTAAACCCCTTAACTACTCCAGCAATGCTTATCCCCTGAGAGCTACATAACTCTACCATGTATTCAGTATTTTCGCGTATATTTTTTAAGCTTATTTCTAACATTGGATATTTAATACTTGAATAAGTTTTTTGTTTCATACCAATTCCCCCTAAAATATTTTATGTTTAGAATATATTTCCTAGGTTTTAAATATGTTTTTTAATATGAACTTAATTCTCTTAACTTACCAACAGTATAACCCATAATAGGAATAATTTAAATAAGCCAGTCAAAATGAATATACATCATCATAACTGGTCAATTAATTTAAAAATGGATTAATTCATCACAAGCATATGCAAATCCATCCTCATCGTTTGATTTTGTTATAAAATTAGCATACTTTTTCAACTCCTCATGAGCATTTTCTACTGCTACACCAAATCCAGAGTTTTTTATCATATCTAAATCATTAAGGTTGTCCCCTATTGCTATTACATTGGATATATCTATGTCCTTTAATTTACAAAGTTTTACTAGAGCATTGCCCTTCGAAACGCCTGTTTTAACAATTTCAAAAAAATAATCATGGCTTTTAAAAAAATTAAATTTTTTAGAATCGATTTCTGCTAACTTACTATGTATATCATCTACTATGCATTTTTCTCCAATTATCATTAGCTTTGCATATTTTTTATTTATTGCTCTATTAAAATCGCTTATCTCACTTACACCATATCCATTTACTTCACATTCGATATCTGTATAAGTAGTTTTTTTATTACAAATCAAACAATTACCCTCATGGACTACAAATGAGACATCATAATCTTTATAAGCATTATAAATTTCATTAATAATTTCCTCATCTACATACCCGAAATCGTAGGTTTCCCTAGATCTAGTATTGTAAATACTTACTCCATTCATGCTTATAATATAATCTACTTCATCCATCAATTGATATTTTTCTAGAAATTTACATAGAGAGCTTCTTGACCTTCCAGTAGCAACAGCAAACTTAATATTATTTCTTTTAAGTTTTCTAATAAAGGACAGGTTCTTTCCTGATATTTTGCTATCATTATCTAATAATGTTTTATCCATATCTGTAATTACTAATGAAATATTTTTACTCTTCATCATTTTCATTATCCCCCTTGATGTATAAATTAGCTTTAGCAAACTCTAATGGTGAAGCTTTTATATATTTTTTAAATACAGTAGAATAGTGTTTATAATCAGTAAAACCTACCATGGATGATATCTCGTAAACCCTATACTCACCACTCATAAGTAATTCAATTGACTTTTGTACTCTATATCTATTTAAAAAGTCATGAAATGTTTGATTTGTCTGTTCCTTTAAATTTCTACTGAGGTAGCTTGAGCTTACTGCTAACTTTTCTGCAATATCGTCAATACTAATCTTTTTTGAGTAATTGTCTTTTACATAGTTAATTACTGATTCAGTATATTGAGATTTTTTTTTATCAGATTTTAGATAGTACTCCAAATTTAGAACATCAATATTTTTATAACCCCTAATACTATTTTTAAATTCATTATATATTTTTTTCTCACCAATTTTATTCTTAACCTTTCCAATTATCTCTTTAAATTTATCTTCATCAATTGGTTTTAGTACATAATCAAAGACTTTCAGATCTATAA
>DAVZGU010000079.1:0-7243 GCA_052274215.1 Clostridium sp.
GAAGACGCATGGACATGTTAAAACATTTTAAAAAAGTTTGTAGGGCAGCAAAGATATTAGGTGCAAGCTGTTATACATTTCATGGTATGCGCAGTGCAGATTTTAATGAACTTGATACTAAATTTGTTATCGATACATATAATGAACTTTCCTATATTGCAATGGAAACGGGTATTAAATTGGCACAGGAAAATGTATCTTGGTGTATGTCTGGAAATTTAAAGTTTTTAACATTTTTGTCTACTATGTGTAAGTACCCAATATATTTTACTTTAGATTTTAAACAAGCGTATAAAGCCAATGTTTCTATAGAAAAATACATTGAGGTTATGGGCAGTAATATAGTGAACCTTCATATTAATGATAGAGATGAAAATAACCCTTGCCTTTTGCCTGGAAAAGGTAATTTGGATTATGAATATATATATAACAAACTTAAGAGCGTTAAGTATAGTGGAAAGGGAACTATAGAAGTTTACAGCAGCAATTATTTAAATTGCGAGGAACTGACACAAGCAAAGGATTTTGTTCTTAAAAAATTTAACGACATTTCAGAAGGAAAGACTCCAACAGTTATAAGTGGTAATTCTATACTGTAACAAAGAGCAAATTTCAGTGGAATATAAATATCCTTCTGAAGTCGTTAATGTTGCAGCTCCGAAGGAGATGATTTAACGACATTTCAGAAGGAAAGACTCCCACAGTTATAAGTGGCAGTCCCGTACTATAACAAAGAGAAAACCTTAGTAAAATTAACTTGTAAATTATAAGCAATTTGGTTATAATTATAGTATTAGACTATTTGAGCAAATATGCTTAATAATATTTGTAAATACCTGAAAAGTTATGTTATAATATTTAAAGTAATAAGCATTTGTGGCGATTAGGAGGAGTAATATAATGAACATTAAAATGGAAAAATTAGAAAAAAATATTATTAAATTAGAAATAACGGTGGAAGCAACAAGATTTAATGAATCTTTGAAAAAATCTTGTGCAAAAAACTCAAAAACTATTAACATACCTGGATTTAGAAAAGGTAAAGCTCCAATGAATATAATAAAGAAAATGTATGGTGAAGGTGTTTTCTTTGAAGATGCTATAAACTTCTGCTGTGATGATACATATCCAGAAGCTTTAGAAGAACATGGTATAAAGCCATTGGATTATCCTCAAATTGATATTATTGAAATAGGGGAAGGAAAAGATTTTGTATACACTGCATCAATTGCAGTAGCACCCGAAGTTCAAATTGGAGAATACAAAGGATTAGAAGTTAAGAAAACTGAATATAAGGTAACAGATGATGAAATTGAAAATGAGTTAAAAGGAATGCAAGAAAAAAATGCTAGAGTTGAAGAGAAGCTTGAGGGCGCTGTTGCAATGGGCGATATAGCAATCATAGACTTCGAAGGATTTGTTGAAGATGTAGCTTTCGAAGGTGGACAAGGAACAGATTTTGAACTTGAAATTGGTTCAGGATCATTTATTGATACCTTTGAAGAACAATTAATTGGCTTAAAAGCTGGAGAAACTAAAGAAGTTAAAGTTAATTTCCCAGAAGCATATGGTAGAGAAGACTTAAATGGAAAACTTGCAACTTTTAATGTAACTATTAAAAGCATGAAAGAAAAAGAATTACCAGCTATTGATGATGAATTTGCTAAAGAAGTGTCAGAATTCGATACTTTAGAAGAATTAAGAAATAACATTAAAAAATCACTTGAAGTATCAAGCGCAGATAGAGAAAAGAAAGAATTTGAAGAAGCGGTAATAGATGCAGTTTGTTCTAATGTTGCAATGGACATTCCAGAAATTATGGTAAAAAGAGAAACTGATATAATGCTTAAAGATTTAGAAATGAAATTAAAACAACAAGGGTTAGACCTTGAATCATATTATCAGTACACTAACAACACTGAAGAAAAGGTTAGAGCATTCATGAAAGAAGCAGCTGAAAAGAGAGTTAAAACTGATTTAGTAATAACAGAAATAGCGAAAATAGAAAAATTTGAAGCTAGTGATGAAGAACTGTTAGAAAAAGCTAAACAAGTTGCGGCGCAATATGGAGACAAAGAAATAGATAAAACAGCAGACTTAATTATGAAAGCACAAAAACAATATCTACAAATTGATGTTGTAAATGAAAAAGTAATAGATATGTTAGTTGAGAGTGCTAAAGTTACTGCATAATTTATACTAGAATTAATTGCCAGATATTTCTCTGGCAATTAATTTTAAATACAGGATAAAATAAAATGATTAAAAAATAATTACTTGGGATAGAATTAAGGAATAGATTACCTAGTTAAACAGTACTATTATTAGAGTAAAGGAGTGAATTATATGAGTTTAGTGCCAATGGTTGTTGAACAAACTAATAGGGGCGAAAGATCCTATGATATTTATTCGAGATTATTAAATGATAGAATAATCTTCCTAGGAGAAGAGGTAAATGATGTCACTGCTAGTTTAGTTGTTGCTCAGTTATTGTATTTAGAGTCGGAAGACCCTGATAAAGACATTTATTTATATATAAATAGTCCAGGTGGATCAATTACAGCAGGGATGGCTATTTATGACACAATGCAATATATAAAACCACAAGTTTCAACTATTTGTATTGGTATGGCAGCATCTATGGGATCTTTCTTATTAAATGCTGGCGAAAAGGGAAAAAGATTTGCGTTACCTAATAGTGAAATACTTATACATCAGCCTTTAGGTGGGTTCCAAGGTCAGGCAACTGATATTGATATTCACGCAAAAAGAATTATGAAAACTAAAGATACACTAAATAAAATATATAGTGAAAGAACTGGACAATCAATTGAAAAAATTCAACATGATGTTGAAAGAGATTACTTCATGAGTGCACAAGAAGCTATGGAGTATGGATTAATAGATGAAGTTATATCTAAAAAGAAATAACATTAAACGAAATAAGGTTAGTTGAGGTGAAAATATGACAAAGTTTGATGAAAAAAAACAACTTAAATGTTCTTTTTGTGGTAAAACCCAAGAACAAGTTAGAAGATTAATTGCAGGACCAGGAGTGTATATTTGTGATGAGTGTATAGAATTATGTTCTGAAATAATTGTAGATGAATTCCAGGGAGATGTTGAACTAGACTTAGGCTCATTACCAAAACCTGCAGAAATAAAAAAATATATAGATGAGTATGTAGTTGGGCAAAATACCGCTAAGAAATCATTGGCTGTAGCAGTATACAATCATTACAAAAGAATAAATTCAAATGTTAATGAAGGTGATGTTGAGCTTCAAAAAAGTAATATATTACTACTTGGACCTACAGGATGTGGCAAAACGCTACTAGCTCAAACATTGGCAAAATATTTAAATGTACCTTTTGCTATAGCAGATGCAACTACACTTACTGAAGCAGGATATGTAGGAGAAGATGTAGAAAACATCTTGCTTAAATTAATACAAAATGCTGATTATGATGTAGAAAAAGCAGAAAAAGGTATTATATATATAGATGAAATAGATAAGGTCGCAAGGAAATCTGAAAATCCTTCTATAACTAGGGATGTATCTGGAGAAGGCGTTCAACAGGCATTACTTAAAATATTAGAAGGTACTACAGCATCAGTTCCACCACAAGGTGGAAGAAAGCATCCTCATCAAGAATTTATTCAGATAAATACATCAAATATTTTATTTATCTGTGGAGGAGCATTTGATGGACTTGATAAAATTATAGAAAAAAGAACAAGAACTACATCTGTTGGTTTCGGAGCTGAAATAAGATCAAAAGAAGAAGCAAATGTAGGAGAAATGTTGAAGCTCATAATGCCAGGAGATTTATTGAAATTTGGATTAATTCCAGAGTTTGTAGGAAGGCTTCCTATAGTAGTTACTCTTGAAGCGTTAGATGAAGAAGCATTAGTTAAAATTCTTAGTGAACCTAAAAATGCGCTCATTAAACAATATAAGAAATTGTTTGAGATGGATAACGTAGAATTAGAGTTTAAAGAAGAAGCGTTAAAAGCTATAGCTAAAGAAGCTATTAAAAGAAAAACTGGAGCTCGTGGACTTAGATCTATTATAGAAGATACAATGAAGGAAATTATGTTTGATATTCCATCTAATGAACAGGTATCTAAAGTAATAGTTGATGAGGATACTATTAAAACTAGAAATCCACAATTAGTCTTAGCTGAAAGTGGAAAAAGAGAAAAATTAAAGATTACAAAGAAAATTAAAACTAAAAAAGGCCCAGAAACAGCATAGTAAACGAAGGGTAAACAATCACCTACGCAGGTGTAATATTAATATAGAAAAAAGACGGATTATATATCTGTCTTTTTTCTATTTTAAAGAAATTATAAAATTTATATATCTATAATATATGGAATAAGAAGAATATATTATACATTTCTTGACCATAATATAAATGATGCAATATTTACTAAAATATGCAAATTTAATACGGGAAAGGAGGATTAGTTTAATATATTCAATATTAAACTTTAAATAATATGACAATGAAACTTCTTATGGCAATACAACTTTTTTTTACAATAGTTATTGGATTATATTTTTTTAATGCATTAAAAAGCCAGCAAAGTAGTAAGGTGGTTGTTAATAAAGGGAACAAAAAAGAAATGGAAAATTTAAGAAAAATGAAAAGTATAAGCCTTACAGAACCACTTACTGAAAAAAGCAGACCGACAAAATTCGAGGAGGTTATAGGACAAGAAAAAGGAATTAAGGCACTGCAAGCAGCAATATGCGGACCTAATCCTCAACATGTCATAATTTATGGGCCACCTGGAATAGGAAAAACAGCAGCGGCTAGATTGGTACTTGAAGACGCTAAAAAAAGAGAACGATCTCCGTTTAATGAATGTTCTAAGTTTGTAGAAATAGATGGAACAACTGTTAGATTTGATGAAAGGGGTATTGCAGATCCGCTTATTGGATCTGTTCACGATCCTATTTACCAAGGAGCCGGACCACTTGGAGCGGCTGGAGTACCTCAACCAAAGCCTGGAGCGGTTACAAAAGCACATGGTGGAATTCTATTTATTGATGAAATTGGAGAGCTACATCCTATAGAAATGAATAAACTCCTTAAAGTATTAGAAGATAGAAAAGTATTTTTAGATAGCGCTTATTATAATGGAGAAGATCCTAACATGCCGCTTTATATAAAAGAAGTATTTGATGAAGGGCTTCCAGCTGATTTTAGACTTATAGGTGCAACTACACGTAATCCAGAAGAAATAATGCCTGCAATAAGGTCAAGGTGCATAGAAATATTTTTTAGGGCATTACTCCCAGAAGAATTACAAACAATTGCTGAAAACTCAATAAATAAAATGGGTCTTAAAATATGTGAAAAAGCATTAAAGCTTGTTGGTAAATACTCTAGCAATGGACGTGATACTGTTAATTTAATTCAGCTAGCTAGTGGTATGGCTATTAACGATGAAAGAGCTGAAGTGAGTGTTGAGGATATTGAGTGGGTTATAGAAAATGGTCAATACTCCCCAAGGTTTGAAAATATGGTATCTGATAAACCACAAATTGGATATGTAAACGGGCTTGCGGTTTACGGATCTAATATAGGAGCAGTAATGGAAATTGAAGCTAGTGCCAAAAAAATAAAGCTTAGAAAAGGTGTTCTTAAAATTACAGGAATTATTGAAGAGGAAGAAATAAGCAGTAGCAATAAAAAATTGAGAAGAAAAAGTACTGCGAGATCATCAGTAGAAAATGTGGTTACGGTACTCGAAAAATATTTTGATATAGATTGTGACGATTATGATATTCATGTAAACTTTCCAGGTGGCTCCCCAGTAGATGGGCCATCGGCCGGGGTAAGCATAACAACTGCAATATATAGTGCAATAAAAGGTGTACCAGTTGATAATATGGTTGCAATGACCGGAGAGATATCAATTCATGGTAATGTAAAGCCAATAGGCGGTGTCAATGCTAAGATTGCTGCTGCAAAAAAAGCAGGTGCCACAAGAGTTATTATTCCGAGGGATAATTGGCAGGATAGTTTTAAAAACATTGAAAATATTAAGATTATACCAGTGAGTAATATTAGTGAGGTAATTCGTGAAGCGTTACTTCAGGAGATTCCTAAAAATATTTCAATTGCAATTGAGAAAGATGTGGATGTTATAGCAGCTGAATCATTAAAAGTATAATCATATTTTTTAAAAAAAGGTGATCACTATTTAATTATAGCAGATTACCTTTTTTATTTTAAAATTTGTAGTATTGAAAAATAATTGTATTATAGGTATACTATAGTAGTCGAAATATAAAACATAAAAATATAATGAGCAAATATTTATAGTTTGTGATATCTATTCGTTGTAAAGTGGAAATTTGATTTTACATTAATAGAGGAAAATTAATATAATATAGAAAAGAGGGAGAAAAATGGATAAAATTACAAAACTTCTTCCGTTAATTCCGTTAAGAGGTATGAATATATTTCCATATATGGTATTGCACTTTGATGTTGGTAGAGAAAAATCTATACTTGCATTAGAGGATGCTATGCTAAATAATCAAGAGATTTTTCTGGTTTCACAGAAAGTATCAAAAATTGAAGAACCAGAAGAAAAGGATATATATAGTATTGGTACTATTTGTAATGTGAAACAAATATTAAAGTTACCAGGAGATGCAATTAGGGTACTAGTTGAGGGAATAAAGAGAGGTAAAATTCTTGAGTACAAAGATAAGGAACCTTTTGTACGGGTGGAATTAGAAATTATTGAAGATGAACTGTATGAAGATAATAAGAAATGTAAGGCATACATTAAAAGTATAGATAAAGCCTTTGAAGAATACATAAATCTATCAGTTAACAATTTCCCAGATGCTTTATTCAGTTTAGAAGAGACGGAAGAGCCAGGAAGATATTGTGATATGGTAAGCTCATATTTAATACTAAAGCCAGAGACAAAACAAGAATTACTTGAAACAGTAGAAGTTATTAAAAGATTAGAAAAATTGTTATTTATATTAAAAAATGAAGTTGAAGTATTAAAAATAGAAAAGAAAATTGGAAGCAAGGTTAAAGGTAGAATTGATAAAATCCAAAAGGAATATTACCTAAGAGAACAAATGAAAGCTATACAAGAAGAATTAGGAGAAGACGACGAAAATAAGAGAGAAGTCGTAGAATATGAAAATAAAATTAAAAAGGCAAAACTTCCTAAAGAGGCAAAAGAAAAAGCAATTTATGAA
>DAVZGU010000080.1:0-7240 GCA_052274215.1 Clostridium sp.
CTCTTCCGATCTATTCAGCTTATGAACTTTTTACAACTAAAGGGATTAATGACATTGCTATAAACGATATTGTAAAAGGAGCAGGAGTTGCTAAAGGAACTTTTTACCTTTACTTTAAAGACAAATATCACATTATTGACTTGATAGTTTTAAGAAAGAGTTCAAAAGTTTTAAAAGAGGCTATTGAGGTATCTATGAATAAGGAGTTTGAAGAATTTAATGATAAAGTAATCTTCTTTGTAGATTACATAATTGAATATTTAAGGGAAGATAAAAAACTTTTAAGGCTTATATATAAAAATCTTTCTTGGGGTATTTATAGAAAGGTGATAGCAGAACCTTTGGAGTATAACGAAATGAAGGAAATCGCAAAGGTATTTATGGATAATATAGTGAGCGAAACAATGTGTATAACAGAGGCTGAAAAAATATTATTTATGATTATTGAACTAACAGGTTCGGTTTGTTATAGCTCAATCATTTTAGAGGAACCAGATACTATAGATAATATGAAACCGGTGTTATTTAAAACTATTAAGAAAATATTACAAAATTAATTTTCTAAGAGAGGGATGACCTAATTGAAAAAGTTCGGACACTTTATAGCTAAAAACAGGATAATAATTTTAATTATTTCTACATTGCTACTGGTCCCATCCGTAGTTGGAATGGTAAATACAAAAATAAATTATGATCTTCTGACTTATCTACCACAAGAACTTGATTCCATGAAGGGACAAAATATTTTAGATAAAACATTCTCAAACGCGGCCACTTCAATGCTTATTGTTGATAATATGGAAGGCAAGGATGTTTTGAAAATAAAAGAAAAGGTTTCGAAGGTTAAAGGTGTAGAAAAGGTTATTTGGGTAGATGATATTTTAGATACCACTGTACCTAAGGAGATTTTGCCAGATGAAATTAAAAGCTCTTTTTATAGTGGCAATTCTACTATGTTAATAATTAAATTTAAAGAATCAGCATCTTCAGAAGCCACTCAAAATGGTATAACCAATATAAGAAAGGTAACAAATAAACAGTGTTATTTAAGTGGTATATCGGCAATTGTAAAGGATACCAAAGATTTATCGGATAAAGAAACACCATTTTATGTAATGATTGCTGTTATATTATCAGTAGTAGTTTTGTCTTTAACAATGCAATCGGTTATAATTCCATTTATTTTCTTATTAGGGATAGGTTATGCCATATTATATAATATGGGAACAAATATATTCTTAGGGGAAATTTCTTATGTAACAAAGGCATTAGCAGCAGTACTTCAACTTGGTGTAACTATGGATTATTCAATATTTTTGCTTCATAGATACGATGAGGAAAGAGAACTTATGCCAAATGATCGTATAGGGGCAATGGGAGATGCTATAGCAAATACCATGGTCGCTATATCAGGAAGCTCACTCACAACTATAGCAGGTTTCTTAGCATTATGTACCATGCAACTTGCATTAGGTAAGGATATTGGGCTAGTAATGGCAAAGGGTGTTTTGCTTGGGGTTATAACTACGGTAACAGTATTGCCAGCATTAATTTTAGTATTTGATAAACCTATTCATAGATTTAGTCATAAAACCATATTACCTGAATTTGATAAAACATCAAAACTGGCTACGAAACACTATAAAGTAATAACTATAGTATTTTTACTTGCATTTATACCAGCTATTTATGGAAACAACCACACTAAGGTTTATTACAACTTAGATGAATCACTACCAAAGAATTTGGATTCTATTGTGGCAACAAATAAACTAAAGAAAGATTACAATATGACTTCAACACACTTTATTGTAATAAATGATAAGCTTGAAACTGATAAAGTTAAGGAAATGGTAAAGAAAATAGAAAAGGTAGATGGAATTGACAAGGTACTTGCTTCAGATAAGTACTTAGGACCACTTATTCCAGAAAGCTTTATCCCAGAAGATATTAAAGCAATTGTTCAAAAGGGTGGATATAAACTAATAATGGCAAATTCTAAATATAAAGCAGCTACAAAAGAAGAAAATGATCAGATAGATCAAGTAATTAAAATTACAAAACAATATGACCCAAAATCAATGGTTTCAGGAGAAGGACCTCTTACTAAGGATTTAACTGAAATAGCAGATGTTGACTTTAAACATGTTAGTATAGCATCTATTGGTGCAATATTCGCTATAATACTTCTAGTATTTGCATCTGTATCTTTGCCAGTAATTCTGGTCTTAGCTATACAGCTCGCAATATTCATAAATATGGCAATTTCATGTTACATGGGAAATGTGATTCCATTTGTAGCATCTATAGTTATTGGAACTATACAGTTAGGGGCTACAGTTGACTATGCAATATTACTGACAACAAGATTTAGAGAAGAAATGAGAAATGGATACGAGAAAAACAAGGCTATGGAAATCGCAGTTAAGGGCTCCGCTAAATCTATTGTAACCAGCGCATTAACCTTTTTCGCAGCTACTGCAGGGGTAGCAATCATTTCTGACATGGAAATGATAAGTTCACTATGCACAATGATGGCAAGAGGAGCAGTAATAAGTATGGGAATTATCCTTTTCGTTCTTCCATCTATACTTTTAGTAAGCGAAAAATTAATAATAATTACGAGTAGAAATTTTAAATCTAAACCACAAGCAAGCAGTGAACTAAAAGCGGAATCACAATCAGAAAATTAAGAAGAACTTTTGAAAGCTAAACTATAGGGGAGATGTATTAACGTGAAAAATAAATGTATGTCAAAAAAATTATTAAGTATCGTGTTAATAGGGGCATTAGTTGTTCCAAATATGACTTATGCTACGGAATTAATTCAAAAGGATGAGACTGTTTATGCTACGTTAAATCATCAAGGGGAAGTTAAAGAAGAAATAGTAAGTGATTGGCTTCATTCTAATGAAAAAAATATTGAAATTCATGATAAATCTATATTAAAGGATATAAAAAATGTAAAGGGTGAAGAAAAACCAAATGGTACTGGTGAGAGTTTAACCTGGAAGTTAAGTGGTAATGATGTTTATTATAAAGGAACTACTGATAAAAAACTTCCTATTGATGTAAATGTTAAATACTTGCTTGATGGAAAAGAAATTAAGCCGGAGGATTTGGCAGGCAAAAGTGGAGAAGTGAAAATAAAAATTGATTATAAGAATAACGAAAGCCATATGATCAATATTAAAGGAAAAAACAGAAAAATATATACTCCATTTAGCACTGTGACTGTACTAGATTTACCAATAGATAATTTTAAAAATGTTAAAATTAGCGGCGGAAAAATGATTAATGATGGGAATAATCAAATAGTCACTTTCATTTCTCTTCCGGGTATGAAGGAAAGCTTGGATTTAGAAAAGACTACTTTAGACTTAAAAGAGAATTTAGAAATTACTGCACAGGTAGAAAACTTTGAAATGGGTCCTATAATGATAACAGGGACTCCTGAACTTCCTGATATGGAAGAGTTTAAAAGTGCCTCATCGCTGCAAGATTTAACTAAAGGTATTAATGACATACAAGATGCTAGTACCAAGCTAGCTGAGGGAACAGGCAAATTAGACCTTGGTCAAAAGGCTTTAGCTGATAATATGACATTATTTAATGGTGGAGTAACTAAGCTAGGAGTTGGGGTTTCAGGATTAAATACTGGTGTGACAAAGATTGGCGACGGTACAAATAAAGCACAAAGCGGTGCTCAGAAGGTGGCAGGTGGATTAAAAGCATTTGAGGCAGGAACTACAAAGCTCGGTAGTGGAGCACAGCGGTTTGGATCAGGTACAGTAGAATTTGCTGCAAATTCAAAAGCATTTGCAGATGGAGCAGGTAAGCTAGCATATGGAACAGACAAATTAGTTACAGGTTCTAAAGGGCTTTCAGATGGAGCTAATAAGTTAGCTGAAGGGACTAATACAGTGTCGACTAAAATGGAATCACTAAGTGAGGGACTAGATACAATGGTGAATTCTACAGGATCGCTACAGCAAGGCCAAAAGCAGGTAACAGATGGAACAGAGCAAAGCTTAAAAGGTATAGATAAACTAAAAAAAGGTAAAGAGTCAGAGATAAAAGCTACTGATTCTTTAATATCAGGAATTGAAAAATTACAGGGACTTATTGGGATCCTTGGGGAAATTCCTGGTACAAGTGAAATAGCAGGGAATTTAAATGGTGGATTAGAAAATGAAAAAGGTGGTCTTGTAGCTTTAAAGGATGGCGGCAATGAATTGTTACAAGGATTAAATGAACTTGAGGAAGGCATAGAAAAAATCAAAACTGGTTCACAGCAAGTAGATACAGGTATGGGTCAGCTTCAGGAAGGACAAAAGAATGCAGCGTCAGGGTCAAAAGAATTAGCTAAGGCCACAAAACAAATATCAGATAAAACTGGTGAATTAGCTAATGGAGCAGGAGGACTTGCTCAAGGCACAGAACAATTAGGCTCGGCAGCAGGAAAGCTTAAAACAGGTAGTCAGGGACTCACAGGTGGAGCAAATAAGTTAAGTACTGCAGCTGAAGATTTAAGTGCAGGAACAAAAGTTATGGGAGAAAGTACTAATAAATTAGTGGTAGGATCTCAAGATGTTGCAGATGGTTTAACAAAATTAAATAATGAGGGAATAAAACCATTAACACAAGGATCCAGTAAACTAAATTCATCAGTGGGTGAGCTTTCGAAAGGGTCAGGAAAATTAAAAGAAGGTGCCGATAAATTAGCAAATGGAAATAAAGAATTAGATAAAAATATGAAAAAATTCGATAAAGAGGGTATTCAAAAGATAAGTGGCGAAATTGACAGTAAAATGGGAGATGTGCGAGATGTTATTGATGTGAAAGATGAACTTGTAAAAATATCTAATAATTATGGTACATTTTCAGGCGTAGGAGATAAGATGGATGGTAAAGTTAAATTCGTTATGAAGACTGATGGGATAAAAGTAAAGACTGTGGCAACTAAAGAAGATAAAAAAGTTGTAGAGATAAAAGAAGAAAAGAAGGGCTTTTTAACATGGGTAAAGAACATATTTAGCAGTAATGATCAAGTGAAAAAATAATAAATTTAAGAATGAAGTTAGATACCGATTTAAAGCAGAAGGCAGAGTTTATGGAAAGTATCCATAACAAATGCGAAAATAATTTCAAAAGTAATAAAAGGCATTAGTTTAAATTTAAACTGGTACCTTTTATTACTTTTGTACGTATAAATCATTATTAATATTTACAAAAAATTCACAATTAAAGGATAAAATAAATATTGAATATTTTTAAATTGTAAACATATAAATAACAGTGTCAAACACAAAAAAATTCCAGTTGATACACTAATATAAGTGGAGTATACTTATCTAAGTTTCAATGATTTAAAATAGTAATTATTATGAATTTAAACGAGGAGCAAAATTATGACTGGCCATAAAAAAATAACGAAAAAAAAATTAAAGTTACTCATTATAGCGATGTGTTTATCTCTAAGCATAGGGACACTGATGGCTTATTTAAATAAAATTAATAAAAATTCGAGCAAAAATATAGAGGCTATATCTAGTAAAGATACCGAAATTAAAAGTAAGGATCAAAATGCTAAGCTAACAAAGATAGCATTCGAGAAGAATAATAATGTATATCTTTATGATGAAATAAATGAACAGATTAAATCTTTAGGGGATAATTCAAATTCAAAAGATCTATTAAAGCTTTCTCCAGATAAAACAAAAATAGTTTTTAGATCTTTTAATGAAGAAAAAGAGACATATCCTCCACGCATAATTGTTTATGATATTAAAACTGAAAAATCAACAGAGATTGACATAAATAATAAAAACGTTCAACAAATTATTGAACTCAAGTGGATAGATAATGAAAATATTTTGATTAAAGGTCATATTAATCCGTCAGCTTCAGGTTATGCGGTATATAACATAAAAAATAAATTGGAGTTAATATCATGCGTTGGTACCATAAGAGATATTATTGTAAATAAAAAAAGCATTCTTTATAGCGTAACACCACATACATTTCCACAACCTAGGGCCAATCTATATATCAATGGTAATAAAATTTTTGAAAGTATAGAGGATAAGGAAGAAATATATGATGGAGTGATATCTAAAGATGGTAAAATGCTTGCCTTTAGAAGTTGGCTTTCAGGTTCAAAGGATTCGAATGGTCAAGTAAGTGCTTATATTAATGTAGCTAAAATTAATAATGATGGAAAATCAATAAGTGATTTAAAGAAGACAAGCATAAGTAGTGACATAACTGGAGATTTAAAATTTGATGATAAAAATAATATAAATATTATAGGGGACCAATTTATATATAAATTAGAAGCGGGCAATATTATTAAGGAAAAAAACAATTTGCCAAAGCAAGCAGAACTTTCTGAGGAGCAACTTAAAAAGTTTAAACAAATTTTGAACAAGCAGTTCCCCGAAGAACCTATTTTAGAACAAACAGTATTAGAAGATTTAGATATATATATAATGTGGTAACTTTTTAGATCGCAAAACTAACCTAGAAATTAAAGGAGGGGTAAAAATGAATAATAGCTATAAATTTTTCAGAAATAAAGATTGCGAATATTTCCCATGCCATGAAGTTAAAGATGATGAAAAATTTAATTGTCTGTTTTGCTATTGTCCACTGTATTTTCTAGAGGAGTGTGGTGGAAATGGGAAATTCGTAAATGGTGTTAAAGATTGCTCAACTTGCATGATTCCACATTCAGAAAATGGATATGTCTATATAGTAAGCAAGATAGTGGAAGTAAATAAAACAAAAAGAAAATAATGACTAAGAGTGAATGGAAATCAATAATTCAAATCAATAGTTAGTACTCACAAGTAGAAAAAGTATTTTTTTCTAAAAAAGTATAATTTTTTAAAAAAACATTGCATTTGAAACGTTTACGTATTATAATCAAGTAAGAGTTAAAAATAAAATTTAATAGTTTCACATAAATAGAGGTGCAGATAAAGAGGTAATTTTTGAATGATAAGGATATGAACATCCAATGTCAAAAATGAAGTATTTGTTTGCCGAAAGAATATTTTGGTTCTTCAATATATTCTTGGGGATAGGAAGTAGTATTTCTATCACTGCCATAAGAATTCTTATGGAGAGCTATTTATGTAATGAAAAGATGTTTTTTCATTGCATTAATAGACCTAATACTTTGGTTAATTAAGGCGCTGAAAATTCAGTGCCTTTTTTTATTTCAAAATAAATTAAA
>DAVZGU010000081.1:0-7239 GCA_052274215.1 Clostridium sp.
TTTGTCTATGCCAATTCCCTGCATGTGCATCTCCGTCAAGGCCATGATTAACTTTAAAAAAGCCTTTCTCTATAGGGTGCTTTATCACACCTTTTTTCTCACTTATATTTACAGCAGTAACCTTTGCCATTACAATCCCTTCCTTTCAAATATTCCTGATTTTCCTCCACTTTTTTTTAAAAGCATAACATTATTTATAACCATTTCCCTATCAATTGCCTTACACATATCATAAATAGTTAGTGCTGCAACGGATACCGCACTAAGTGCTTCCATTTCAATGCCTGTCTTCCCTACAGTCTTCGTCGTTGCGGTTATTTCTATTTTTGTACTTTCAAAGTTAATTTTAAAGCTAATATCACAGCCAGATATCATTATAGGATGACACATTGGTATTATTTGCGAAGTGTTTTTAGCACCCATAATTCCTCCTACCTGTGCTACCGACAATACATCTCCTTTTGAAATAGACCCATCCTTTATTTTTTCAAGGGTTTCTCTTTTCATAGAAATCGACCCAACTGCTACTGCTTCTCGAACAGTATCGCATTTTTCAGATACATCTACCATTTTTGCTCTTCCTTCTTCATTTATGTGCGTAAATTCCATTGCTTTATCCTCCTATCTGATACATCATCTTTTCGCTTCTACTAACTTTTTCCTCCTTAAGATGATGTTCGAGCGGTTTATTAAAAATTGCCTGTTTTAATACGTTTGTAAGCATCTCTTCGTTATTTAGGTACTGCTTAATATTTATTTCTTCCTTTGAATGAAGACAAGGTTTAATAGTCCCTGTAGATGTAAGCCTTATTTTATTACAATCTGCACAAAATTTACAACTTAATGGACTAATAAAGCCAATCTTCCCTTTTGCCCCTTCAAGCTTGTACAATTGGGCAGTGCTACTTTTTGGGGTTTCTATCTCAATTAACTCAGGCTTCTGATTTAGCATTTCCGCAAAACTTAATTTACTTTTCTCATAAATCTTAATACCCTCACCTATGGGCATTAGTTCAATAAACCTTACTTCTATTGGTAGTTCACGGGTTAAGTTTAAAAAATCCTCAAACTCTGTATCATTAAACCCTCTCATTAATACTGTATTTATTTTCACAGGTTTTAATCCAAGGGTTAAACATTTCTCTATGCTTTTAAGTACATTCTCTAAATTTCCTATCCTTGTTATACTCTTAAACTTTTCTGCGTTCAATGTATCAAGGCTAATATTAACCCTTTTAAGTCCAGCTTTTTTCAAATCACTTGCCATATCAGAGAGTAAAATACCATTTGTAGTTATGGCAATGTCATCTATTCCCGGTAATTTTGAGGTTTCATATATGAGTTTGTCTATATCTTTCATTACTAGCGGTTCGCCACCAGTATATCTTACTTTGTTAATACCTAATGTTTCTGCTATCTTTACTATTTTTAAGATTTCTTCAAAACGTAGAATATCCTCATGACTCTTACTTATAATTCCATGCTCGGGCATGCAATATCTGCACCTTAAATTACACCTGTCAGTCACTGATATCCTTAAGTAATTGATGTTTCTCCCATGACTATCTCTCATACAACCCTCTCCTAAAGTTCAATTATTTCTCCTATTTCTGTATAATCATAGCCGCAAAGCGTATCAAGCTCTCCTTTAAATTCATCGGTCTTAATTACTTTAATGAATTCCCTTATCATATCCATATCTATAAATTCCTTAGGCACAGCAAAATCATATTCTTCATTCCCAAGTGCTATGAAATCAAGGTTCATGAGCCTCGCTGCAGAATAAACTCCAAGTCCACAATCTGCATCTCCTGCTGAAACTACTGCTGCAACGGAAATATGAGTGAATTCCTCTCTTTCATAGCCAGCTATACTATCTGGATTAATACCAAGTTTTTTCAAGTTGTAATCTAAAAATAACCTTGTACCTGAGCCTCTTTGCCTATTAACAAATTTTCTTCCCTTTATAGTTATATCCTGCAAGGATTTAATATCTAAAGGATTCCCTTTAGGAACCATAATTCCTTGAATTCTTTTAACGCCTTTAATTAATACCATAGGTTTATCGGGTAAATACTTTTTAATATAAGAAATATTATAGCTGCCATCCTCCATATCCAGTAAATGAATAGGAGCTATATGGGTTTCTGACCCAATCAGCGCCATTATCCCCCCCATACTTCCAACGTGAGCAGATGAAAGAAAATATTTTTCGTTTTTTATATGAAAAAGATTCGAAGCTATATCTACTATTGGGTCATGACTTCCAATACATATAAGCGTATTTTTAATTTCTTCCTGGCTCCTTAAAAGTTTAACACACACCTTAGTTCCCACTTCATATCCCTCTATGTTTTGTGGAATTTCTAGTACCCCGTCTGCCCGAACTAAGGACATTGTTGTTCCAGCTCCGCGACCTATTGGCGTTGCAATATATTTTCCAGAAACAAATCCAATTTTAACTCTTACAAATTCTAAATATTTTAGAGTGGACATGACACGCCTAGTAAGCGAGGCCTCAACTGTCACATGTTCTTCCTTATTTATTCCAATATAAGCCTGTACTATTTTTTTGCAAACATTCTCCATTACGAAATAAGCTGACACTGGAAATCCAGGTATACCAACTACAGGCTTTCCAGCTATGCTTCCAAGAATAACAGGTTTTCCTGGCTTTATCGCTATTCCATGTACACAAACTGTACCTAGTTCCTCTATTACCTTGCAAGTGAAGTCCTCCCTACCAGCTGAAGATCCAGCACTTATAAGTACAATATCGCATTGCTCTGCTGCTTTTTTTACAGCGCCTTTAATGCGTGAATAATCATCTTTTACTATATCAAATCTTAGGGGTATTCCTCCCCATTCCTTAACCTGCGCAGAAAATACTCTTGAATTGAACTCAATTATATCTCCAACCACAAGTTCTGTGCCTGGTTCCACCATCTCGGTTCCAGTTGGAATTATTCCAACCACCGGTTTTTTATACACTTGAATCTCGTTCACTCCACCGGCTATAATAGATGCTATATCAACTGGCCTAATTAAATGCTTTGAAGGGATAATAAGCTGTGTTTGCACAATATCTTCCCCAATTGGTCTAATATTTTGCCATGGAGCTGCACTCTTATAAATGGCTACCTTTCCCTTCTCTATATTTATCAAATCCTCTACCATAATTACACAGTCATATTCTTTAGGTATTGGGTCTCCAGTATCCAGTACTAAATAATCAATTCCTTCTTGTAGTTCAATATGGCTCCTATCTGTTGCCCCATATGTTTTTGTACTTATAGTTGCAATGCCATCCATAGCTGAACTATTATAAAAAGGTGAGGATATTTTTGCGAAAATTGGCGAGTATGAGACCCTTCCTACAGAATCCCAAGTATTCACATTTTCCTTTTCACCTTTAATACATAATAACTTATTAAAATATAATTTAACTGCTTCATTCAAATCCATATTTGATAGAAAAACTTCTTGAGCCACTACTCTCATCCCCTTGCAATTATATTCAGGCATTTTATAATCTGTATACTTCGACTATTTGACCTTCCCGTACACCTTCTACATTTTTCTCTATTTTAATATATCCCCATGCCTTTGAAAATACCGATATTAATCCCGATTTACCAAATACAGGTTTTGCAACAACTCTATTCTCTATTGTTTCAATCTCTACAGGTAAATATTCTTCTCTTCCTTTGGCTTTGTGATAGTTTATACTCATTACCGCGCTTGTTCCATAACTTTTTTCATGATGCGACATTAAGTTGTGTATATAATTTTTAACAAGTATTTTATATATTATAGAGCATGCAAGGGGATGACCTGGAAGTCCAAATATTATTTTCTCATTATGTTTTCCTATTATAGTTGGTTTACCCGGCTTTACTGCAATTCCGTGTACCAAAACCTCTCCATCATCAAAGGAATCTATAACCTTTAAAGTGTGATCTTTGGTTCCAACAGAGCTTCCTCCTGAAATTAGTACAATATCACATTCATTAAATGCTTTATCTGTTGTATTCTTTAAAAGCTCATAATCATCCTTAATAATTCCATAGCTTACTGGCTCCATTCCATCCTCAATGAGTAGCGACCAAATCAGGTAAGTATTTATATCTCGCACTTCCCCAATCTCTGGTTTTACCCCACAAGGCACTACCTCATCACCTGTTGAAATGATACCTACCTTAGGTGTTTTATAAACTGTTACCTCACAAATTCCAATGCTTGCAAGAACACCTATTTCATAAGGCCTTAGCTTATCTCCCCTTTTTATGACAATATCCTGATTATTTGTATCCTCCCCAACTTGTATTACATTATCACCCATGGCCACTGGTGAATAAATCAGTATAGTATTCCCATCCATATTATGGCTATATTCAACCATCACAACACTATCTGCAGACTCTGGGAGCATCCCTCCCGTAGGTATATACATACACTCTCCCCGTGCTATATCCACGGGTGGAACCTTTCCCATTAATACCTCGCCCTTTAGTTCAAGCATAGAAGGCATTGCTTCACTAGCCCCAAATACATCTCTTGATATAACTGCAAACCCATCTACTGTTGACCTTTTGAATCCTGGTATATTGCATTCTGCCTTTATATCTTCTGAACAAATTCTACCAGCACTTTGCAGAATATCAACCTTTTCTCGACCAACCTCATAGGTAAATGAGTTATTTATTATTTGTTTAGCTTCCTCTATAGATACCACATTAAAAAGTTCCATTCTTATTCCTCCGTTAGTTAAAATTAAATCTACATTAAGCTCATCACATAAATAAATTAATTAACTTTCTATTTCCTATTTTTCATCAGGAATCATTTTTATCGCTCTTTTTTAAAATTCGACTTAGCAATTTATTCTGTGGAAAATTAAGAACATTATTTTTTTCTCCTTGTTCAATAATCCTTCCCTTATCTAAAAAAATAACAAAATCTGCTACTCTCTCAGCTTGTAATAAGTCGTGAGTGACTAAAATAACACTTCTCTTGCCTTCCGTCATAGTTTTTATGAGTTTTTCGGCTTTCAGCGTGCTTTCAATATCCATACTGGCAGTAGGTTCATCCAAAAAAGTCATCTGTGTTTCTAAAATAGCTATTCTAAGTAGTGACACCTTTGCCTGCTCACCACCTGATAACTCTCTAGTATTCTTATAAAGCAAGTCATCTATGTTGAAATAATTAACATAATAACTTAGCCTCTCATCAATCGCTTCTTTACTGAATTTTCTGAATTTTAATCCTAGTATTATATTTTCAATTACTGAAGAATTAAATAAATATGGACTTTGAAGCATAACTGATATATCTCTTTTTACAAATTCATCATAGCTACAATTGTCATATAATACTGTTCCCCTTGTAAATGCCTCAAGACCTGAAACGCACTGTAAAAGAGTAGTCTTTCCACTACCATTTAAGCCCATCAATGCATAGACGTATCCTTCTTTAAAATTTAACTCATCTATATGTAATACTTCTTTCCCTCTGTACTCTTTACTGCATCCTTTCACTCTAATATTCATACATTATCACCTATTTTTCATCTATCTTACTAAGACCATGCAACATGAAGTTAACCATAAATGAAACAAAAAGTAATATAACTCCTATTGTTATGGCCTTATTAAAGTTACCCTGACCTGTTTCTAAAGCTATATATGTGGTCATTACCCTTGTCTCGCCCTTTATATTTCCTCCTACCATCATGACTGCCCCAACCTCTGAAATTGCCCTTCCGAAACCCGCCGCAGCCACGGCTAGAAGTTGAATTTTGCACTCCCTTATTATTAAAATTAAAGTATCTCTACTTCCTGCACCTAGAGCAATACAGTTTTTTTTAATTTTTCTTCCACGGGTTCCTATTGCTGAAACAGTAAGCCCAAATACTATTGGAAATACCAGTAAGCTCTGAGCTATAATCATTGCAGTGGGAGTGAATAATAGTCCAAGCTCTCCCAGAGGTCCCTTCCTTGAGAGCAATAGATAAACAACTAGTCCCATTAGTACTGGTGGAATACTCATAAAAGTTTCAGATATTCTTATAATATATCTTTTTAGCTTAAAATCTTTTAAAGCAATAGGTATTGCCAATAGCATACCTGCAAGTGATGCTATTATTGTTGATGTAATGGAAATAAACAAGGATAAAGAAACTACTTGTACAACTTCTCCATAATAGCTCATAATATCACCTATTTTTTTGCATTAGGCACAAATAAAGGCATGCCATACTTTTCTTTGCCGTACTCACCTATAAGCTTTTGTCCTTTACTAGAAATCATCCATTTAATAAATTCATTTGCTTCTTCAGTTTTAATTTTGTTCTTGCTTTGATCTAATCTTATTAATGCATACTGATTCAAGAATTGACTTCCTTTTTCAGTTACAATAGTTAAATCTAGCTTATCCCTCATATTTAAATATGTAGCTCTGTCTGTCAATGTATAAGCTTTTTTCTCGGATGCCATTTGAAGTACTGCTCCCATTCCTTTTCCTGCTGATATATACCAGTTTCCAGTAGGTTTTATTCCTGCTGATTTCCAGATATCAAGTTCTTTTGTATTAGTGCCTGATTTGTCCCCCCTTGATATAAAGCTAGCTTTGCTGGTACTAATTAACTTAAAAGCCTCAACTGCATTACTTGGAGCTTTTTCTTTAAGTTTTGCAGTATCATCCTTTGGTCCTACTACTATAAAGTCATTATACATAACTTCAAGCCTTTCTGTTCCATATCCCTCTTTAACAAATTGAAGTTCCTGGGCCTTTGCATGTACAAGCAATCCATCCGCATCTCCACGCTTAGCAACCTCTAAAGCTTCTCCTGTCCCTTTAGCGAGCACCTTAACTTTAATTCCTGTATCTTTTTCAAATACTGGTAGCAAATAATCCAAAAGTCCTGAATCCTGAGTGCTTGTTGTTGTTGCAAGTACCATGGTCCTCTCTTTTTTTGAACATGCAGTTATTGCAAAACACATAACAACACAAAGCGATATTATCAATAATTCTGTAATTCTTGATTTACTTCTTAAGTTTGGCATAAAAGAATCTCCCTTCATATTTTTTATATAAAAGGAAATGATTATAAATCATTCCCTTTTCAAATGAAGTACTAAATCGTTTGCATTCATTAATCACCATTATTTTACCACATTTTCAATTAATATACTATGGCACTGTTCACCTTGCAAGTACCAAAAAATAACGAATAAGCAA
>DAVZGU010000082.1:0-7172 GCA_052274215.1 Clostridium sp.
AATTTCAGTTATATTTATTTTTTTATTTAATTCAACTTTATTTTCATCTATACTCCTATGCTTATAGATTTTAAAGTATTAGCAGTAACTTTCGGTATAAATTTTAATATTAATATAATGTCTATTATAGGCATTATTTTGGCAATAATATTATATAGAAAATATTAGGAGTGATGTAGTGGATATTATTTTAGCTTCTGCATCTTTGCGTAGGGTGGAACTTTTAAAAAAGATAACTAGTAATTTCAAGGTAATAGTAAGCGACTTTGAAGAAAGTGACGTATTATTTTCTGGGAATTGTGGGGACTACGTTATGACCTTAGCAAAAGGAAAGGCTGTGGCTGTTTGTAGTAGCGTTAAAAAACCAGCTGCTATAATAGGGTGTGATACTATTGTTTATTTCAAAGGCAAAGTGCTTGGTAAACCTAAAAATAACAAGCAAGCTTTTCAAATGCTTAGTGATTTAAGTGATAATACACATGAGGTATATACAGGAATTGCAGTAATAAACACCGGAACTCAAGAGACTAGTACTGAGTATGTTTGTACAGAAGTAAGATTTTCAAAATTATCTTCGATAGAAATAAACAATTACATAGAAAAGGGAGAGTCACTTGATAAAGCTGGAGCTTATGGAATACAAGGAGCGGCATCTCTATTTGTTGAAGAAATAAAGGGCTGTTACTATAGTGTGGTAGGGTTACCAGTAAATAAATTATATTTTATGTTAAGGGAGATGGGGGTCAATCTATAAAGGAGTTGTTTATGGGTATGACTTACAAAATAATGGATTTGCCTCAAAATGAAAGACCAAGGGAAAAATTGTTAAGATACGGTGCTGAAACTTTATCCAACAATGAGCTATTAGCTATAATACTTAGAATAGGATCAAAAAATGAAAATATTATAAGTCTTTGTGGTAGAATAATTTCTGAGTGTGGAGGATTAAATGGACTTCTAAGTTCAAGTGCAGAAGAATTTATGAATTTAAAGGGTGTTGGAAATGCTAAAGCAACACAACTTTTAGCACTTACAGAAATTTCAAAAAGATTTAGAAGTTTTAAATCAGGAGAAGAGTACAAAATTACTTCCCCAAAAGATGTTGCAGAATATCTTATGGAGGAAATGAGATATTTAAAAAAAGAATATCTTAAATTAGTTATGCTAAATACAAAGAATGTCATTATAAGTATAAAAGATATCTCAATTGGTAATTTAAACACTTCGATAGTTCATCCAAGAGAAGTTTTTTACGAAGCTATTAAAAAATGTAGTGCTTCCGTGGTTATTTGTCACAATCATCCGTCTGGAGATCCAACTCCTAGCAAGGAAGATGTAAATATTACTATAAGACTTAAGGAATGTGGTAAATTACTAGGAATAGAAGTGCTTGATCATATAATTATTGGGAATGGAACTTATACGAGCTTGAAAGAAAAAGGAATACTTTAGATACGGAGGGAGAAATTACAATGGGAATATTCGGAACGACTCGAGATATGGGAATAGATTTAGGAACAGCAAATACATTAATTTACTTGAAGGGGAAAGGAATTGTACTAAGAGAACCTTCTGTTGTAGCTATAAATATAAATACTAATAAGGTATTAGCCGTTGGTGAAGAAGCTAAGCAGATGATAGGTAGAACACCGGGTAACATTGTTGCAATTAGACCTATGCAGGATGGAGTTATTGCAGATTTTGAAATTACTGAAAAAATGCTTAGGCACTTTATAAATAAAATTAGTTCAAAAGGTCTTACAAGTCCAAGAATTGTAGTTGGATTTCCATCTGGTGTAACTGAGGTTGAAAAGAGAGCAATTGAGGAAGCAACTAAAAGAGCAGGTGCAAGAGAAGCTTATTTAATGGAAGAACCAATGGCAGCGGCAATTGGAGCGGGACTTCCTGTAAATGAACCAACCGGAAGTATGATAGTGGATATTGGAGGCGGAACTACGGAAGTAGCAATAATTTCATTAGGTGGAATTGTAACAAGCAAGTCGCTAAGAGTGGCAGGGGATAAGTTAGATCAATCAATAATAGCCTTTGTTAAAAAGCAGTACAGCCTTATGATAGGTGAGAGAACTGCGGAAAATATTAAAACGGAGCTTGGATCAGTATATGAGCTAGAAGATGATGACATGAGTATGGAAATAACAGGAAGAGATTTAATAACTGGGTTACCAAAAGTGATAGAAGTAACGCAAAAGGAAGTAAGAGAAGCACTTAGTGAGCCAGTTCAAGCAATAATTGAGGCAATAATAACAACCCTTGAAAAAACCCCACCAGAGCTTGCGTCAGATATAATGGAAAAAGGAATTATGTTAACTGGAGGCGGCGCGTTATTAAAAGGAATAGATACACTTATAAATCACGAAACGCATATGCCTGTGCACATAGCTGAAAATCCACTTGATTGTGTTGCTATAGGAGCAGGAAAAGCTCTCGTTAATATAGACGTCATGAGTAAAAGAAGATAAATATGGGATTTTTAAAAAATAAACTGGCAGTAGTTATTATAATACTGTCAGTTACATTTTTATCTTTAATAGGATATAGTGCGAATCGAGAAAAAATATCTTTCGTGGAGAATGGTGTGGGTGTAACAATAAATTCAGTGCAGGGTATATTTTATGGTGGGTTTCATAAAATAAAGGGTTCTTTTAAATTTATAACAAATTACTCAAAGGTTAAAGCGCAAAATGAAGAACTTCTAAAAATTAATGGTAAGTTACAAGTTAAAGCATTAGAATATGATACTTCAATAAAAGAGAATGAAAGGTTAAGAAAAATGCTTAATTTTTCAAAACCAAGAGAAGAATACAATTATGTAGGTGCTAACATAAGAGGATTAAGTGGAAATAGTTTTTCAGATGGATTTATAATAAATAAAGGCACAAATAAAGGCATAAAAAAAGGCATGATAGCTATGACTGGAGATGGGCTCGTAGGTCAAGTTACATCTGTTGCTAGTAATTGGGGAACAGTCCAATGTTTATCAAATGAAAATATTGCAGTGGCAGGGCTTGTTCAAAGAACAAGTGATAACAATGGTATGGTTAAAGGATATAAAGATGAAAATAATAAATTGCTCGCAGAAATACAGGGTTTATCTGTAGATTCGGGTATAAAAAAAGGCGATGAAATAGTAACATCTGGCCTGGGTGGCATATATCCATCTAGAATTAGAATAGGAAAGGTGTTAAGTGTTCACGAGGATAAAGGTAAAGTAATGAAAAGTGCTATAATAGAACCATATGTTGACTTTTCAAAAATTGAAGAAGTTTTTATTGTGGTACCAAAAAATGATAGAGGAGAAATAAAATATTAGGAGTTGTAGTATGAAGAGAATATTAACAGTAGTATTTTTATGTATTCTATTTCTAATATTAGATAATACTTTGATGCCTTTACTTAAAATAAACGGTGCATACCCAAGTTTAATATTTACGTTTGCGCTGTGTTATTCGATTGTTAGTTCTCCAAAAGACGCAGTAATGGTTGGAGTTTTTACTGGCGCACTGCAGGACATCTATTTCTTAAATGGGTTTGGAATCAATATGTTAAGCAATATGCTTATGTGCGCTATAGCTGCAAACATAGGTAAAAATATATTTATTGAAAAATCATTTTTGCCAATAGTATCAACTTTTGTGTTAAGTTTAGTAAAAGGTATAATAGTATTTTTTATATTGTTTTTGATAAAGCAATATACACATATGGGGATAGTATTATATCAGGCAATATATAATCTAATAGTTTCTATTTTTATGTATAAATTCACATATAGACTTTCGCAAAAAGAATATATGAAGAAAGAGTGGAAATTTTGATGCAGTACATTTATGTGATTTTTAAAAGGCTGGTGGAATAGTGAGAAAGAAAAATAAAAACGACAACGAATTTTCTAGATTTAATGCTTTAGCTGTAATTATGATATTGATTTTTTCTGCTATCATTTTAAAATTAGTGAATATACAGGTAATCAATGGCCGGGTGTATATGGAAACTGCAAATCAACAAAATCATAAGATGATATCTACAGTAGCACCAAGAGGTGAGATAATTGATAGAAATGGTGCAAAACTCGCTACAAGTAAGCAAAGCTATATATTGACATTTACTGAAACAAAAGAGAGCGAAGAAAGTTTCTTACCAACTATTGACAAGGTATTTAAAATTCTTGATGATAAAAAGCAAACTCAGGTGGATGAGTTTCCACTTAAAGTAAAGACTAGTGAGGATAAAAAAGATGCAGAGTATAGCTTTGACTTTAAGCCAACAGATAAGACATCACAAGATTGGATGGAACTTAGATTTAAAAAAGATAGAGGTTTTGATGAGTCAGCTATTAAAAAACTTTACAAGGGTAAAAAGAAAGATGACTTAACTGCTGATCAACTTAAAAAAGTTGACGAAGAGCTTTTAAAGATTACACCTGCTGAAGTATTTAATGAATTAATAGTAGATTACAAGATGGAAAAAATTAAGGATGCTAAAAGCAAAGAAGAGCTTAGGCGGTATATGGTAGTTAAGGACAATATAAAAATGCAGAGCTTTTCCGGATATAAGCCAGTAGTTATCGCCAATAATTTATCTAAAGACGTTGCATTTATTTTTGAACAAATGCAAACTGAAATTCCTGGTATTAGTGTTATGACTCAGCCAGTTAGAGTCTATCCCAATAAGGATCTAGGTTCAACTTTCCTAGGTTATATTTCTAAGATAAATCCTTGGGATTCATCTAAGTATGAAGAAAAAGGTTATGATATAAGTACGGATTCTATAGGTGCTTCTGGAATTGAATCAGCTTTTGAAGATGTTTTAAAGGGAACTAAGGGACAAGAAAGTATCTCGGTTAATAAACAAGGACGTAAAGTTAATTCTTTAGGTGAGATTGCAACTTATCCTGGGCAAACAATACAACTTAATATAGATAAAAATATGCAATACGCTGCAGAGAAATCTTTAGATGCAGTTATGACTGATTTACAAAAAAGAGGGAAGAATGTATCTCAAAGTGTTGATACAACAAATGCAACCAGAGGCGCCGCGGTGGTAATTGACGTTAAGACGGGAAAAATATTAGCTCTGGTAAGTAGACCTGGGTATGATCCTAATATGTTTGCAGAGGGGTTAACTAGTGCTCAGTATGATGAATTGCTAGGACCAGTAACAGAGAAAATGGGACTAGATTATATTAGAAAAAGAGGACTTGCAAATATTACAGGTGTGCTAAAGGATACAGACATGGCAAAATCGAAAGAAGAAAGAGAGAAAATAGTACTTGATTATATGTTCCCAATAGACAAAAGTGTAAAAGGGAATACTACAATTAGGAAGGATAATAATGATATTTTTCCGAAATCAACTTTCAATTATGCAACTAAATCTCTAATACCACCTGGTTCAACGTTTAAACCAGTAACAGCTGTTGCAGGGTTAGAAGAAGGGGTTATAGACGAAACTAGTACAGTATACGATGCTGGCCCATACAATAAACGTTATAAAGATCTTCAAGCTGCATGCTGGATATATAACGAGTTTCATGGGTCCCATGGATGGGTAAATATTCAAAAGGCAATGAGAGAATCTTGCAATTATTATTTTTATGATGTAGCTGATCAGCTTTATGCAAAGGCGGGAGAAAATAAAACCGGGCTAGATTTACTAGCAAAATATGCATGGAAATTTGGTCTTGGTATAGAGCCTAATAGTAATAAAAAGCCAGCTACAGGTATAGAGATACCAGAAAACTTTGGTCAGGTATATAATTATGAATCTAGTAAAGAAATATTAGCTAATATTCATATAAGTAATCTAGTGAAACTTTTACAAAACGGAATAAATAATGGAGGAGTAAAATTTAAACCTCTTGATATTGAACCAAAAGCTGAAAGTGGCACTACTAAAGAAATAGGTGAAATAAAAAAAGCAAATGAAAACAAACGTAAGTATCTTGCTGTAATTAAAGCAGAAATGAAAAAAGACAAAAAAGGTTCTATTAATTCAATTATGGTAAA
Organism: Clostridium sp.; assembly: GCA_052274215.1. Lineage (GTDB taxonomy): Bacteria > Bacillota > Clostridia > Clostridiales > Clostridiaceae > Clostridium_AD. The sequence goes on from DAVZGU010000082.1 coordinate 6,024, forward strand.
GGAGCTCATTGAAGGTTCCCCAGCGCTAAAAAATAATAATTATACAGATAAAGATATTAAAGCATTGGCTGAAACTATAAATTTAGAAATAGGTGATTGTAATACTGAACTTAATTCTGCTGCTAATGCATACTATGCAGCTATAGGTCAGGGTTTTGATGCTTTTACACCACTCCAGATAGCAAATTATGTATCTACTCTGGTAAATGGTGGAAATAGATATGAACTGCATTTGGTTGATAAAACTTTAGACGCAGATGGAAATATAATTAAAGTAACTAAGCCTGTGGTTTTAGAAAAAATTGGGATAAGTGAGAAAACAACTAATATAATTAAAGAGGGTATGTTAGAAGTTACTAATGATCCTGTTGGTACAGCATATAGTGTTTTCAAAAATTTCCCAGTATTGAGTGGAGGAAAAACAGGTTCGGCTACTTTTAATGATCTTACCCAAACGGCTCTCGGAAGGACTTCCTATGGATATTATATAGGATTTGCTCCTTATGATAAACCTGAAATAGCTGTTTGCGCAGTGGTTTTTGATGGAGGGCATGGTGGTTATGCTGCTCCAGTTGCAAAAGCAGTTTATGAGCAATATTTTAAAGCAGAATTACTTAAAAAAGATCCTAAATATAAATTTATGGTTAATCCAGATGAGAAAACTAGTAATATAGATTTAAATAATACTACAACTGGAAATGGTCACGATTAGTAAAAAAATCTAAATTATAAGGAAATTAGAACTTTAAATAAACTCTGACAAATTTGTTTGTTAGAGTTTATTTAATTGTAAAAGCATGGAGAAAAAATAAAAAAATATATTTATATTGAAATTAAGCAGGAATTTACTGTTAATATGTTGAAATAATAGCTTAAGTTCAATTATGGAGCAAAACGATTATTTGTTTAAGAGTTACGTACACCAGATGAGAACTAGGAGGTTAAAATTATGGTTACAGATAAAATAATCATTAAGGGAAATAAAGAGGGATTAAATGTAGTTATAAATATGAATCATTTCAGTGATTTTGATGACATGTTAGAGGCTTTAATTTATAAGCTTTCACAAGGAAGAAAATTTTACAAAGGTAGCACTTTGAAAATTACTACTGAACTTAAATACATAAATGAAAGGGAAAGTATAAAATT
>DAVZGU010000083.1:0-7134 GCA_052274215.1 Clostridium sp.
GTAAGAGACGTGAACCATGGTATTCTTATGTCATTTTAGAAATACAAGATAAGAAAATAAATGTTCAATTAAAATTTTATAATTAATATTTTTATATTGATTAAGAAAAATACATCTGTACTTTTTAAAAAATTCATATATTATATTGGGTAAATAATTTTTTATAATTATTTACTCAATATTTATAGTTTCCACGTATAATGCCCATGAAAAAGTAGACAGAAAAAAAGCCTACCAACATTGGCAAACTTTTTATTTTTTTATATTAATCTTCTTCTACCTCAGTAACTTCATATCCTATTTCTTCAATAGCTTCCGTAATGTCATTATCAGTAACTTCATCTTCAAATTCTGCTACTGCAAATTTTTCTTCTAAATCTACTTTTACTTTACTAGCACCAATATCAAGTAATGCCTCCTTTACATGGCTTACACAATGTGAGCAACTCATTCCATCAATATATATTTTTTTCTTCATTTAAACTACCCCTTTCTATTGTTAATTCATATTATTATATATGTTACATTCTAAATTATATAATCAATAAGTCAACTTATTTTTTTAAATTCTTTTTATCTACCTGTATTTAATGATAATCCTTAACTAAAATTAACATTTACTTTTACAACCTAAATTCAAATAAAATACACCATAAATGGTCAAAATTTCAATGATTATCGGTATATCTAAAGTATTATATCCAAAATGTTAAAATAAATTCTGTTTTATCCTTTATTCTAACTTTAATTTTGACAGCCTCTTCATTAATTCTAATGTAGAATTATCCAATTCATTTAATACAAGTTTCAAATTTGTTACCTCATTTACTTGGTTCTCAATGCTTGCTGCCACGTTTTCTGTAGCCTGATTATTTTCTTTTGAAATATTTGATAAATTTTCAATTTGATTATTAATAGTAGCTGTATTGGCCGACATTTCCTCGGTGGCTGATGATACCTCTTCTACTTTTTGTGAAACAGTGCTAATAGAACTAGCTATCTTATCAAATTTACTAGCTGCTATTCCCACATAACTATATACCTCTTTGACGCTATGTGCAACACCTTCCATAGAACCACCTGCAGCTGTTATTCCTCTTTGAACTTGTTTAACAAGCTCAGATATTTCTTCAGCCGATTTTGATGATTTTTCTGCTAATTTTCTTACTTCATCTGCAACTACTGCAAATCCTCTTCCTTGTTCTCCTGCTCTTGCAGCCTCGATAGAAGCATTTAGTGCTAATAGATTAGTTTGCTCAGATATAGCTGTAATAGCGTCTACTATACCATTTATTGCTTCTGATTTTTTATCTAGCTCTTTAACTAATTGCGAAGTATTCCCTACTTCCTCTACTATTTCTTTAGATTGGCTTGCAAGTTCCATCATAGTTTTATTTCCTTCACTTGCATTTTCTTTAGCTTCAATCGCTTGTTCTGTAACCATTTGAGAATTATTAGCAATTTGAGCTACTACATCATTAATATAATGAATGTTACTAGCAGAGCTATTCAATTCTTCTGTCTGCTGATCTATTTTTGAAGCAATGTTTCCTGTCAACATATTCATTTCTTTAAAACCTTCTACATTTCTATCGAATGCATCCGTAAATTCACCTTTAATCTCATAGATTTTGTTAGAAGTTTTGCTAACATGAACTAAAAGTTCTTGGAATGTATCTAACATCTTATTAGTGCATTCTGCTAATTCACCTATCTCATCATTACTATCTATTTGAATTCTTTTTGTTAAATCACCTTCCAAATTAGACATATCCTGCATTTTATCTACTAACATATTTATTGATTTAGTGTGTCTTTTGGTAATCTTATTCACCATTAATTTTATTATTGAAAGAACTATAATAGAAAGTATAATTACCCCTAGCAAAATTAATAGTTGCATTTTCAATATAGTATCTAATTTAATTTTCAATACAACTAATGTATTCATTCCCTTTTGTGTCTTTATAGGTATATACGTACTCACTGAGGATGTCCTATCAATTACATCCCTCTGCACATCTGAGATCGTTGATTTACCAGTGTTTATGGCGTCTTCAGCTATTGCTTTATTAGGAGCGTCTTCAAAAACATCTCCGAATTTAGCGGGATTTTCTATAGATTTATCTACAATATATGTCCACTTGTTATCTTTATCTAAAGTAACAATAGATATTTCTTGTATAAAATCTTTTCCCTTATCACCTAAAAAAGTTATTCCATCATTAAGCTCCTTATAAACTTCACTATTCTCTTTTTCACTTAAAAGCTTATCGTAATCTACTTTTTCTAGCCTGTTTGTAATTGTTGTAGTGACTGCTGGTCCTATGGCTACAACTATTTTACTAATAGCCGATTGAAGCAATAAATATGTAGCAATACCTATTATTAAAAATATAGAAATTATTAGGATCATTATTCTTTTGCTCAATTTATCACTTATAGAGGTTTTATTTTTCTTATGTATAACTTTGCTCATATTAATTCTCTCCTTCTATAAAAAAATTCCTTTCTTTACATACTCGCTTTGTTAAAGTATTACTTACCACCCAATATTAACATATTATTTAAAATTAATATACAAAAATTGCTTTGGATTTCACTGTTTTTTCTGCATTTCCATGCTTAAAACTAAGCTTATATTTAATTTTACATTTATATAATTTTTAATATAACTCTACCTTATTTTGAAATTTTTATAATATTCTTGCTTTTATTTATAATAATGAAAATTAACTTAATATGTTAGTAGATTTTTCGATTAAATTCTATTATAATATATTTAATGCATCACGCTTGACATTCATACTATATATAAATAATAAAATCATCTTATATATATATTCAATGTAATCGTTAACTTTTAAATATATCTAATCATACATCTTAAAGGAGGTATTTTTTAATGTGTTGTAATAGTTTAACCCAAGAGAATTTTAAAACTTTAGAAAAATTTATTAATGACCTTCCAAGTAAAGAAGGTGCTCTTATCGAAGTGCTCCACAAAGCACAAGGTTTATTTGGATACCTGCCTCAAGAAGTACAAGCTTTTGTAGCAGAAAAATTAGATATTTCAGTTTCTAAAGTTTATGGCGTTGTAACATTCTATTCTTATTTCACAATTAAGCCAAGAGGAGAGAATGTAATAAATGTTTGCATGGGAACTGCTTGTTTTGTTAGAGGTTCTGCGGATGTACTTGAAGAGTTTCAAAATAAGTTAGAAGTTAAAAATGGCGAAACTACTGGTGATGGTAAATTTACATTAGGCTCATTAAGATGTGTAGGTGCTTGTGGTCTTGCACCTGTAGTAACTATAAACGATAAAGTTTATGGCCATGTTACAGTAGACCAAGTAGATAAAATACTAGCTGAATATGCAAAGTAGGAGGGAGAAATACATTGAATAAAATTAATTCAATTGATGAACTTAAAAGCATTCAAAATAGATATAGTACATTACTGGAAATGAGAAAAATAAATGAAGAACTTGAGCAGGCTTCTGAAGGCAATAGATGTTTAAGGTCTTTATCAGTTTGTGGTGGTACAGGATGCATGTCAGCTCAAAGTGATGAAATATTATCAAATCTTCAAAAAGAAATTGTAGTCAATGGATTAAGTGATGAAGCAACTGTTAACATAACTGGTTGTTTTGGCTTCTGTGAAAAAGGTCCAATCGTTAAGGTTTCTCCTGATAATGTATTTTATGTTAATGTTAAACCTTCTGACGCTGCTGAAATAGTTAAAGAACACCTATTAAAAGGCAACGTTGTTGATAGACTTTTATTTGAAGATCCAAGTGCAAAAATAAAGATAAAAAAACAGGAAGATATGCCTTTCTATAAGAAGCAAGTAAGAATTGCTCTTAGAAATTGTGGACTTATTAATCCTGAAAATATAAAAGAATATATAGCTGAAGATGGTTATTTAGCATTAGGTACTGTAATTTGCGAAATGTCTCAAGATGATATTATAACCCTAATGATTGATTCAGGTTTAAGAGGCAGAGGAGGCGGTGGCTTCCCAACAGGTAAGAAATGGGCTTTTGCAAAAATGTATGATGCTGATCAAAAATACATAATTTGTAATGCTGACGAAGGAGACCCAGGGGCTTTCATGGATCGTTCTATTCTTGAAGGTGACCCACACAGTGTTCTAGAAGCTATGGCAATAGCTGGTTATAGTATCGGCGCTTCAATTGGAAATATTTACATTAGAGCAGAATACCCACTTGCAATTAGTAGGTTAAGAACAGCTATAGGCCAAGCTCGCGAACTTGGCCTTCTTGGAAAGAATATTATGGGAACCGATTTTAGTTTTGATATAGAAATTAAATATGGTGCTGGCGCTTTCGTATGCGGAGAAGAAACTGCTTTGATTCAATCTATTGAGGGTGAACGTGGAGAACCGACTAATAAACCACCATTCCCAGCTCAAAGTGGATTATGGAATAAACCAACATGCGTTAACAATGTTGAAACTCTTGCAAATATCCCAGCTATCATTAACAAAGGTGCCGCTTGGTATAGTTCTATAGGAACAGCAACATCTAAAGGAACAAAAGTTTTCGCTCTTGCTGGTAAGATTAATAATGTTGGGCTAGTAGAAGTTCCAATGGGCACTACACTCCGAGAAATCATTTACGATATTGGTGGCGGAATTAAAAACGGACGTGAATTTAAAGCCGTTCAAACAGGTGGTCCATCAGGCGGGTGTATTACAGCAGAATTTCTAGATACTCCTATTGATTATGAATCACTAAGTGCTATAGGATCCATGATGGGTTCTGGCGGTATGATTGTTATGGATGAAGATAATTGTATGATTGATATAGCCAAATTCTACTTAGAATTCACTGTAGAAGAGTCTTGTGGTAAGTGTACTCCTTGTAGAATAGGAAATAAACGCCTTCTTGAAATGTTAGAAAAGATTTCAAAAGGAAACGGAACAAAAGAAGACTTGTACAAACTAAAATCACTTGCAAATACCATCAAGGATACTTCACTATGTGGACTCGGACAAACTGCTCCAAATCCAGTATTAAGCACTATTAAATACTTCCTTAGCGAATATGAAGCTCACATATATGATAAAACTTGCCCTGCCGGAGTATGCAAGAACTTATCGAAATATTATATCACGGATAATTGTATCGGTTGTACAAAATGTGCAAGACAATGTCCTGTTAAGTGTATCAGTGGAAAAATTAAAACATTACATGTTATTGACCACGATAAATGTATTAAGTGCGGTGCATGCCTAGTTGCATGTCCAGTTAATGCAATTATTAAAAAATAATATGGCAATAAATATTAAAAATATAAAAATATAAGAAAGAGGTGCACGCTGTGAGTTTAATTACTCTTACTATAAACGATAAAAAAGTCTATGTAGAAGAAGGTTCGACTATTTTACAAGCTGCTAGAATGTTAAATATAAATATCCCCACATTATGTCATTTAAATATGCATGACGGAAAAACCACAAACCATCCAGGTTCCTGTCGTGTGTGTACAGTTGAAGTTCTCGGGCGACGTAACTTAGCACCTGCCTGCTGTACTCCTGCTACAAATGGAATGATTATTAGGACCAATTCAATAAGAGCTATTAAAGCACGTAGAACTGTACTTGAATTAATTCTATCTGACCACCCGCAAGACTGTTTATTATGTGAAAAAAACACTCATTGTGAATTACAAAAATTAGCTGCTGAACTAGGTATTCGTGAAATTCACTATAAAGGTGAAATGTCAACTTATCCTATAGATAATTCAAGTAGTTCTATTGTTAGAAATTTAAATAAATGTATCTTATGCAGACGTTGTGAAACGGTATGTAACGAAATTCAAACTGTCGGCGCTATCTCTTGCGTAGGCAGAGGTTTTAACACTGTTGTATCTACTGCTTTTTCACTACCAATAGGAGAAACTACTTGTACTTTCTGCGGAAAATGTGTTTCTGTATGTCCAACTGGTGCATTAACCGAAGTTAATAATACTTCTAAAGTTTGGAATGCTCTTGACCAACACGAAAAAGTTGTTGTTGTTCAAACTGCACCTGCAGTTAGGTCTGCACTCGGTGAAGAATTTGGACTTGAACCTGGCACTTCCGTCACCGGAAAAATGGTTGCTGCATTAAGGGCTTTAGGATTCAAAAAAATATTTGATACAGATTTTGCAGCTGATTTAACAATAATGGAAGAAGCTAGTGAATTTATTCATAGGTTACAACATGGCGGCAGACTTCCAATGCTTACAAGTTGTTGCCCTGCTTGGATTAATTTCTTTGAGCATCAATTTAGTGATTTATTAGATATTCCATCTACTTGTAAATCACCACAACAAATGTGGGGTGCTGTTGCTAAAACATACCTTGCAAAAAAAATGAATATAGAGGCAAAAGATATGATAGTTGTATCTGTAATGCCTTGTCTTGCAAAGAAATATGAAGCTACTAGACCTGAAATGTCTACAAATGGCGTGCCAGATGTTGATATAGTTATAAGTACAAGGGAACTCGCTAAAATGATAAAAGAAGCTGGAATTGACTTTAATGGATTATCAGAAGAAGATTTTGACAGTCCACTCGGAGAGTCTACTGGTGCTGGAGTTTTATTCGGTACCTCCGGCGGAGTTATGGAAGCTGCATTACGTACTGCTTATGAGTTCTTAACAAATGAAACACTTGAAAATGTAGATTTTGAAGAAGTTCGAGGAATGGATGGTATAAAAGAAGCTTCTGTAAAAATTAACGACATTGATGTTAAAGTTGCTATAGCTAGTGGGCTTGGAAATGCTCGTAAATTGTTAGAAGCTATTCGCGCAGGCGATGCTAATTATCACTTAATTGAAATTATGGCTTGCCCTGGCGGATGTATTAATGGTGGTGGACAGCCATATTCAGTTAAACATGAAGATATATTATCAAAGAGAATGTCCGTTCTATATTGTGAAGATAAAAACAAGACTATAAGAAAATCTCATGATAATCCATACATCAAAAAAATATATAAAGAATTTCTAGGAGAGCCATATGGTGAAAAAGCTCATGAACTTCTTCATACCCATTATGTAAAACGATAAATAATGCAAATAAAAAAACAGCAGTTATAACTGCTGTTTTTTTATATATAATTAA